>JAYVWH010000131.1:0-2449 GCA_043786265.1 Kofleriaceae bacterium
ACCCCGGACTTGGCCGCGTGGGTCATCGCGCCCCCAAGCTGCTCTTTGGTGACCTCTTCATGGGTCACGGTCTTGATCACTTCGGGGCCGGTGATGAACATGTACGACGTGCGATCGACCATCAGGATGAAGTCGGTGATCGCGGGCGAGTACACCGCGCCGCCCGCGCATGGGCCCATGATCGCCGAGAGCTGCGGCACGACGCCCGAGGACAGGACGTTGCGCAGGAAGATGTCGGCGTAGCCAGCGAGCGACTCGACGCCTTCCTGGATTCGCGCGCCGCCCGAGTCGTTGAGTCCGACCACCGGGCAGCCGATCTTGGTGGCGAGGTCCATGACCTTGCAGATCTTCTGTGCGTACGCGCCGGAGAGTGAACCGCCGAACACCGTGAAGTCCTGGGCGAACACGCAGACCGGCCGGCCATCGACCGTGCCGTGGCCGGTGACCACGCCATCGCCAAGGATCTTCTGATCCTGCATGCCGAAATCAGCGCAGCGATGCGTCACGAACTTGTCGAGCTCGACGAAGCTCCCTCCGTCAAGGAGCGCCTCGATGCGCTCGCGGGCGGTCAGCTTGCCGGCCTCGTGCTGCTTGTCGATGCGCGCCTGGCCCCCTGCGAGAGCGGCCTTGGCCTCCATCTCTTCGAGACGGGCGATCGGATCTTGGCGGTCTTTCACACGAGCGGCGTATACTTTGAGCGTGGCGAACGTCAAGGGAAGCGCGCTGTCGTCGCGCGTCCTGTGGGTTCAGCTGAACCATGGGGCGGCGGGAATCGAGCGGTTGTTGCCGCAGTGCTCGGTGGAGCTGCGCGCGACGATCGTGGCTGGCGTTCACAAGGCCCGCTGGTACCCGTTCGAGCAGTTCATCGAGCTGATCCTGACGATCGACCGGCTGTTCGGCAAAGGCGACCTCTCGCTGGTCGAGGAGCTCGCGCGCCACGGCGCGGATGCGAATCTGACGACGATTTACCGGCTGTTCTACAAGGTCGGCACCACCCACTGGATCCTCGGCCGCGCGGTGCGGCTGTGGAGCGCGCACTACGACACCGGTTACCTCGAGGTGATGACGCGCGGCCCGAAGACGGCAGTGCTCCGGATCCGTGGCTTCGATACGCCGCACAAGGTCCACTGCTCGAGCGTCATGGGCTGGGCGAAGCGGTCGATCGAGCTCTCGGGTGGCAAGGGCGTCGAATCGACCGAGACCAAGTGCCGGCTCAGCGGCGACGAGTTCTGTCAGCTCGAGTCGACCTGGGAGTAAGGGTCACTCCGGGCCGAGGTGCATGCGGCGCTGCGCCGCCTCGAACCCGACTTGCGCCTCGGGCTCGGGCTTCGCGAGCGAGACGATGATCGCGACGAGGAACGACAGCGGAACGGTGATCACGCCGGGATTCTTGAGCGGCACGATCGCCTGGTCGAAATGCAGCAGCTCCTTCCACACCGTCGGCGAGAGTGTGATCAGCAGGACCGAGCTCACCGTGCCGGTCACCATGCTCGCCACAGCGCCGTTGGTGGTCAGCTTCTTCCACAGCATCGAGAGCAGCAGCGCGGGGAAGTTCGCACTCGCGGCGATCGAGAACGCGAGGCCGACCATGAAGGCGACGTTCTGGCCGCGGAACGCGAGGCCGAGCAGGATCGCGAGGATCGCGAGGCCGACGGTGGCCCACCGCGCGACCTTCATCTGCTCGGCTTCCTCGATCTTGCCCTTGCGCACCACGTGACCCCACAGGTCATGCGCGAGCGCCGCGGCGCCTGACAGCGTGAGCCCGGCGACCACCGCGAGGATCGTGGCGAACGCGACCGCGGAGATGAAGCCGAGGAAGCCGGTTCCACCGAGGACCTCGGCGAGCAGCGGCGCCGCCATGTTGCCGCCTGCATCGACGGCGACGATCGCCTTGCGGCCGACGAGCACCGACGCGCCGAACCCGAGGATGAACGTCACCAGGTAGAAGAAGCCGATCAGCGAGGTCGCATAGGCCACCGAGCGCCGCGCGGTCCGTGCATCGGGCACCGTGTAGAACCGCATCAGGATGTGCGGGAGGCCGGCGCAGCCGAACATCAGCGCGATGCCGAGCGAGATCGCCTCGAGCGGATTCGCGACGAGCTTGCCCGGTGCCATCACGCCGGCGCCGTACTTCTTGCTGGCGGCCGCGAACAGCTCGAGCGGGTTCCATCCGAACTTCGACAGCACCAGGAGCGCGAGGAGCGTCGCCCCGGCGAGCAGCAACGTCGCCTTGATGATCTGCACCCAGGTCGTCGCGATCATTCCGCCGAACAGCACGTACGCGAGCATCACCGCGCCGACGAGCACGATCGACAGCTCGTAGTCGAGCCCGAACATCAACCGGATCAACACACCCGCCCCGACCATCTGCGCGATCAGATAGAACGTGACGACCGTGAGCGTGCTGGCCGCGGCGGCGATCCGCACCGGGCGCTGGCGCAGGCGATAC
>JAYVWH010000132.1:0-6718 GCA_043786265.1 Kofleriaceae bacterium
CAGCAGGCGCAGCTTTGGAAGCAGCGTCTTGAGTGACTTCGCGGACACGCTGTTCGGCTTCACGTTATCGATGCTGATCTGCATGCCGTAGAGGCCCGCAGCGTTGAGCTTGTCGATCCACGCGCGCGTGAGCAGATAGCCGTTCGTGTTGAGGAACGGCACGAGGCCCTTCTCGCGCGCATACGCGACGAGCTTGTCGGCATCGGGGTGCAACAGCGACTCGCCGCCCGTCAGCGTCACGAACACAGCGCCCAAGCGGGCGATGTGATCGATGCGAGTCTTCAGCTCGTCGAGCGGGACCGGCGGCGAGACCTTGTCGTACTCGAAGCAGTAGCCGCAGCTGAGATTGCAGCGGCGCATGATGATGAGGTTCGCGATCAACGGCCGGTCGCGGTCGAGCGCCGCGCCGACCACCGACAGTGCAACTCGCGCATCTGCGCGTCGCGATGTGCGGCGGAGCCGGAGGTTCGGTGTCGGGGAACTACCAGTGGCGACGGGCGTTTCTGCGGACATGCCCAGGGTCATTCGCAACCGGCGTGCCGGGCCGCATGTATGCGGATCTTTGTGGTAGCCGTGCCCAAAATCGTCGAGAGTTCGACGGCCCGATGATTCGACTCCGGTTCATGTGTTCGCTCCTGCTCGCCGGTGCTACCGCCTGTGACAGCCCCGGCAGCGCGCAGATGCCAGACGGCGCGTCGCCGGACACGTCCGTTGCACAAGATGCGCGCGCATGTGGCGTACGCACGGGTCAGCGCGGCAAGACGAGTCGCTCTGTGATGGCGGCTGGCCTCGAGCGCACGTACATCGTGTACCTGCCGGCGAACGCGGATCCGGCGAAGCCGCTGCCGCTGGTGTTCGTGCACCACGGCTACTCGATGTCAGCCCAGGCGATGTACGACATCACGGGGTATCCCGCGCTCGCCGACTCTGAAGGCATCGCACTCGCGTTCCCCGATGGTCAGGGTGGTCCCGATGCGTTCGTCGCGCCGTGGAATGTCGGCTCGAATGCGTGCCCCGCCGCAGGTGGAGGTACGCCGCCGAATGCGCCCGGTGATGATTTCGCGATGCTCGATGCGATCAAGGCGGACGTCGCGCTCGATCAATGCATCGATAACGAGCACGTGTTCATGACCGGCTTCTCGATGGGCGGCTACTTCTCCCATCACACCGGCTGCATGCGCGATGACATCCGCGCGATCGCACCGCACTCCGGCGGCGCGCATCCGTTCGACGACTGCACCACCGGGCACAAGCCCGTGATCATCTTCCACGGCAAGGCGGACGGCATCGTGCCGAACGGTTGCGACGATCCGACCGCCGCGCCTTCGCTCACGGCAACACCATCAGCGACCGCGTGGGCCGCGAAGAACGGCTGCGGCACGACCACGCATGATGTCGCTGTCGATGGCGGAACGTGTCGCTACTACGATGGCTGCCCCGCCGACGGTCAGGTCGCGATCTGCACGTTCCCGGGCATGGGCCACTGCTGGGCCGGCGGCATCGGACCGAGCATCTATTCGTGCTCGACCTACGCGAGTGCGACCGCGCTCGAGTGGGCGTTCTTCAAAGACCACGCCTGGTGACGCAGTAGCTCGGGGCGGTGGAGGCGATGTTGGCCACGTGTGCGGCCGAGCGCGATCAGGGTGGTCCACCGCCGCGCGCACGTTCCGCGCGCCCAAGAAACCTGACCTCCTGGGGTCCGGCGAAGTCCGAGTGCGCGTGCGTGTGCGCGCGTCGGTCGGGATACGCTCGGCGTCAAAGAGGCGGTTACTCGACCTCGGAGTCGCCCTTGATCACCGAGTCCTCGCCCTGGATGTTGCGCTGTGGTTCGCGCTGACCCTCCGGGACGATGTCTTTGCGGTCATCGAGCCCCTGGCTGGGGACAATGCCCTGGGTGGTCTGCGGCTTGCGGCTGGGTTTGAAACGTTGTTTGCGGGGCATGCCGAGCTCACTCTGCAACGACCGTGCAACACTCGATGATTCTTCTCAGCGCAGTTTCAGCTCGGTGAGCGAACCTGAGACAGACGGTGTGCGGCAGCGGCCCGCCGAGTGCATCGCGTCACGCCGTGACCGCCGTAACTCTCTCGCCCACCGCCCCCGGCGACGAGCCGACCCTCGAGCACCCGGTGACGACGTCGCTGTCGCTCGTCGGGCCGCAAGGGCAGTTGCTCGACCTGCTGGGTGCCCGGCTGCAGTTCGAGCAAAACGCCGTGCACCTCTATGACGCGCTGATCGCAAAGCTCGATGCGGACCTCGACGGCGCAGCGGGTCCAAGTCACGCCGACCTGGCCGCGATCCGCAACGACGAGCTGTCCCATGTTCGGCTCCTCGAGCGGCTGATCGACCAGCTCGGTGGTGAGCCCGCCGCGATCACGCCGGCGGCGAGTCGCGAGACGATCGCGGGCCGCGGCATCGGCGAGATCGTGACCGATCCGCACAGTTCGGTGCTCGATGCGCTCGAGGCTATCGTGATCGCCGAGCTCATCGACAACGAACAATGGGTGGGACTGATCGAGCTGGCGCGCGAGCTCGACCATGAAGACGTTGCCCATTCCTGCTTGACGGCGCAGTCAACCGAACATAAACACCTGGCAAGAATGCGCGTCTGGATCTCGGCCCTGCGGGCGGCGACACGATCGGAGGTCGTGTGATGCGGTCCCTCACGCCCGATGCGCAGGCCTTCCTCGAAGCAATGCTCTCGCACGAGCTGACGCTCCGACCACGCGTCCGCTGCGTCGTGACCGGATCCGCGAGCGCTGGATCGTCGACACGCAGCCACGCCGGCGTGCGACGCTCGACGAATGGCGACGGTTCTGTTTCCGCTCCCCGATCGCGACTTCGACGTAACTGAGGTCGCCGTTCCGTGGCGCCTGCTGCGCGACGCGGGTCACTCGCCGGTGTTTGCGAGCGAGTCCGGATCCACCCCGGCGTGCGATCCCCTGCTGATCACCGGCGTGGTGTTCGGCAAGCTCGGCGCGCAGCCGGAGCCCCTCGCCTTCTATCGCGAGATGGAGCAGGACCCCGCGTTCAAGAGTCCTTCCACCTGGGCCACGTGCAACGCCTCCGACTTCGATGCCCTGTTTCTCGCGGGTGGCCACGCGCCCGGAATGAAGCAGTACCTCGGCAGCGAGACCGTGCAGCAGCTGACCACCGACTTCTTCGCCGCACAGAAGCCGATCGCCGCGATCTGTCACGGTGCGCTCGTCGCGGCGCGAAGCAAGCGCCCCGACGGCCACAGCGTCCTTCACGGCCACAAGACCACCTGCCTGCCGAAATACATGGAACGCGCGGCCTACTTCTCGACCTTCTGGCGACGCGGTCGCTACTACCGGACCTACCCGGCATACGTCGAGGACGAGGTCCGCGCGTCGCTGGCATCGCAGGACGACTTCGTGCGCGGTCCGCGCGAGCTCTCGAAGCGCGGTACGCGCGACGATGATTGCCACGCATTCGCCGTAGAAAGCGGCCACTACGTGTCAGCGCGCTGGCCCGGCGATGCCTATCTGATCGCTAAAAAACTCGTCGCCCGGCTCGCGAGCACGGCGCGCTCCGAGTCCGCCGGCGCAGCGGCAACGTAGTCGACTACGCGGCCGATCGCTACGCGGCCGAGCGCTCGGAGCGGCCAAGGATCGACCGCACGATCGACGCGATCGCTTCAGGCGTCTCTCCGATGGGCCGGTGCACCATGATGTTCAAAGTTTGGAGACGTGCCGCAACCTGTCCATTGTGCGCTACGAACTGCACGCTGGGCGCAGTCGCTCGGTGTACACATGGGGCGCGATGAAGCGCTGGGTCGCGTTCGGTGTGGTCGGCCTCGCGATCGTTGTCGCGGTCGTGGCCGTGCTCGCGCGCTCGCCTGGTCCGACTCGCGCTCGCACGACGGGACCGGCCGCCGCGCCGAGCGGTCTCGACCCACTCATCGAGGAGTTCCGTGCGACCGAGCGGGCGTCGATCACGCGCTTCAACGATCTCCTGCGCCAGCAGCGCGAGCAGTCGATCGACGAGCTCGAGCTCGCGAACATCATCGAGCGCGACGTCCTCACGCAGTGGCGCGCTCTGCGTACAAGAGTAGAAGCCGCACGCGCGCAAGACGAGCTGTACAGCACGCTGCGTCGCTACATCGAAGCGCGGCAGCTATCGTGGGAGGCCTACGTGACTGCGTTGCGGGCCGCGAGCGACGAGGCTGCAAAACCGCATTACGAGGCCCATCGTCAGAAGAATGCCGAGGCGCAAGAAGAGGCCAAGCATCTCGGCCGTTTGTTCCGCGAAGCGGCAGACCGAGCCGGCGCCAAGTAAGGCGCGTGTAAGGGCCCGACCACCCTTGTAAGGCCTGTGTAAGGCCCGCGGCCGGGAGGCATACCAACGCTCGCGACGTGCGTCTCCATGAGCAGGAGATACCGACATGTTCAAGCACTGCCTCGCCGCCCTCGCCCTCGCCACCTCGCTCACGGCTTGCGGCGACCGCGCCCCGCACATCATCCAGGTCCCCGCCACTAGCCCCGCCGAGGTCGAGCACCCGGGCGTGATGGCCGTCAATGGTCAGGCGACGCTCGAGGTAAGCCCCGATTGCGCGGACCTCACGATCACGATCGCGAGCGACAACATCGTGCCCGGGACCTCCGTCCACACGCTGGATACGAAGAAGCTCGCGCTGATCGCCGCCCTGCAGAAGATCGGCGTCGAATCCGGCCAGGTGAAGCTGTCCAACCTCTCGCTCGATCCGATCTACGTCCCGCCGACGCCCGGCGGCTGGGAGTCGCTACGCGTGCGCACCTACCGCTCGACGATCACGATCACGGCGACGACGAAAGACTTCGCGAAGATCGGCGACATGATGGATGCGGCCGCCACCGCCGGCGCCACCTCGATGTCGACCGCGTTCCGACGCAGCGATCTGCCCGAGCTCAAGAAGAAGGTGCGCGACATGGCGCTGACCGCCGCGAAGGCGAAGGCCGAGCAGACGGCCGCCACGCTCGGCATCAAGCTCGGTCGCATCACCGCCGTCGCCGAAAACCAGGGCGGCTACATGTGGTCATCGCAATACTTCCCGTCGAACGCGGCGGCGTCGATGGACTCGAACCAGGCTGTCGTCCTTGGCGGTTCGCTGCAGCCGCTCACGCTCGACGTGAGCGTGACTTACGAGCTCCCCAAGACTTAGAGCAGCTTGATTCGGCGCATGTGCTCCGCTGGTCCCGCCGATCGCGCGGTGCGCGTCGCACTGAACAGATTGTCAGACCCGCATGCGAGGTTCATCGCATGTCTCAGTCACGGTTCCAGCTCACGCAGGGCGACGCGGTCGCCTGGCTGCGGACGCTGCCCAATGCCTCGGTCGACCTCGTCGTCACCGACCCACCGTACGAATCTCTCGAGAAGCACCGCGCGATCGGCACGACCACGCGCCTCAAGCACAGCAAGGCATCGAGCAACGACTGGTTCTCGATCTTCCACAACGATCGATTTCCCGAACTGTTCGCCGAGGTATATCGCGTGCTCAAGAAGGACAGCCACTTCTATCTGTATTGCGATCCCGAGACGATGTTCGTCGCGAAGCCGCTCGCCGAGGCAGCCGGCTTCAAATTTTGGAAGCCGATCATCTGGGATAAAGTTTCAATAGGAATGGGATATCACTACCGCGCGCGGTACGAGTGCATCCTGTTCTTCGAGAAGGGGAAGCGAAAGCTCCTCGATCTCGGCATTGCCGACATCCTCGAACAGAAGCGGATCAATGGTGGCTATCCCGCGGAGAAGCCGCCCGAGGTCAGCGAGATCTTGATCAAGCAGAGCACGGACACCGGGCAGCTCGTGATCGATCCTTTCATGGGGTCGGGCTCGGTCGGACTCGCTGCCGTCCGCAATGGACGCGACTTCCGCGGCAACGATCTGTGCAAGGAAGCAGTCGACATCACCAGGGAGCGGCTCGTCAATGCAGGTTGCCTCGAGGGCGAGCGTGCGTTGCAGCAGGAGGCAGCCCCGCAGCTGGGGCTGACGCTCTGAGATGGCGGTGAGCAAGCCACCGGCGGGATCCGGTAAGACGATCGCACCGCTCGTGCTCAAGGCCGCAGTGGCCGGGGCGAACGCCGTAGGTGCAAAGCCCGCGCCCCGAGTGAGGCTTGCGCAGGTGCAGTCGACTTCGGTCACGGCAACGAGCTCGAAAGCGGCGAGCGCGAAGGCGACGAGCGCGAGGGCCGCGAGCGCGAAGGTGGTGGCTGCCAAGCTCGCGAAGGGCCAGCCCGGGGCGCCGAAGGCGATGACAGGCAACCAGTATCGCGATCTGATCGCGAGCTACATCCACCACAACTACTCCGCGCAGGGCCTGGTCGTGTACGTCGAGATCTCGCTCGGCAAGACCGTGATCGGCAAGGATCGCTGCATCGACGTGTTTGTCGTGCGCCCCGACGATCGCAAGGCGATCGCAATCGAGTGCAAATATCAGGACTCGCTCGGCACGGTCGACGAAAAGATCCCGTACGCACTGCTCGATCTCGACGCGCTGTGGGTCCCGGGCTGTCTCGTCTACGCGGGCAAGGGCTGGAGCAAGGGCGTGCTGCACTCGCTCGAGGCGTCGCGACTAGCTGCGTATTGCGTGCCCGATGCAGTGACGCTCAACCGCAGCAAGGTCACGCGCGAGCTCGATCACATGCTCGCGGCGATCTTTGGATTCTGGGATCTCGTGTTGCCCCCGAGCCGTCGGTTCAAGCCCAGCGGAACCTGAGCCGCT
>JAYVWH010000133.1:0-7649 GCA_043786265.1 Kofleriaceae bacterium
GATCGCGCACGCGATGCTGACGCTCCCGGGGGCAACGACGAACGACAAGGTCCGCGAGATCGACGACCTGAACCGGCTGTACACCGCGCTCACGAAGAAGCCCGTTCTGCCCGCAACGCAGGCGGACGAATGTCGCGACAACGCGGCGGCGATGTCTGGTGAGCTGGCGCGCGCGTATCACTCGGAATACGCGAAGACCTACTCGCAAGATTCGTTCGACGCGGCGAGCAAGCTCTACGCGACCTACCTCGCCACGTTTCCGAACGCGGCCGACGCGCCGAAGTCGGCGTACTACCGCGCGGACTTGCTGTGGGCGCGCGCCGAGCGCGAGAAAGACGCGCGGCTGAAGACGCAGAGGTGGGAGGACACCGCGGCTGCGTTTGTCGATCTCGTCAAGGCGGGCAAGGTCGAACCGGCGATCCTCAACGAGGCCGCCTACGCGGCGGTGCGTGCGTACCTGTACGCGCACGAGAGTGATCCGCGCGCGACGGTCGCGAGCGCGGCTCCGACGAGCGGACCGCCGAAGCCGCAGCCGATTCCCGCGCGCGAGCAGAAGATGCTCGAGGCGTTTGACCTCTACCTCGCGAAGACGAAGTCGCCCCCGCAGGACGACCTCGTCCAGATGAAGTTCATGAAGGCGAATGTCCTGCGCCGGTTCGATCACCTCGCCGAGGCAGTGCCGCTGTTCAAGGACATCATGGCGCATTACCCGCAGACGCCGGCGGCGCAGGAGGCCGGCCTGTTGCTCGTCGATATCTACATTCGCCAGGGTGACGAGCCCGCGCTGCTTGCGCTCGCCGACGACCTTCTCGCGAACAAGGCGTTCGACATCGTCCCCGACCTCAAGTTGAAGCTCGAGCACTTCAAGGTGATCGCGCTGCGCAACCGCGCGCAGAAGATCGAGGAGCGCGCCAAGAAGTCGGGAGACCTCGAGGCGTATGTCGACTGCGGCCTCGCGTACCTCGACATCTACAACCGCAATCCCGAGGACGAGACAAACGACGAGGTGCTGTGGAATGCAGGGGTGTGCTTCGAGAGCGGCCGCTCGCTGCAGACCGCGATCCGCATGTTCGACATGCTCGAGCGCTTCTACCCGAAGTCCAAGCTCACCGCGCGCAGCATCATCAAGTCGGGCAAGGCGTACGCGGACATGGCGTTCTACGGCCTCGCGGCGATGAAGCTCGAGCAGTACGCCAAGAAGTACGGCGGTGAGGGTGACGCCTACGGCGCGATGAACGATGCGGTGTTCTACTTCAAGGGTATCGGCGACGACGCCAAAGCGATCGAGGACACCCAGTACTTCGTGCGTGCGTTCGGCGCGAAGAGACCCACAGAGGCTGCGGAGGCTGCGTTCGCGCTGACCGCGATCTACGAGAAGCAGGGCAACGACGAAGTGCTGATCAAGTACCTGCGCGACTACATCCACGTCCACGGCACGCGGGGCGGTAGCGCGAAGCTCGCGATCGCGAACGCGAAGCTCGGTGAGGTCTTGTTCCGCGCGAGCTGCCCGATCAAGGGCGTCGACGGCGCATGCATCAAGGTCGTACGCGAGCGCGCGGTGGCGAGCCGCGCAAACGTCCGATCCCAGACGCTGCGTACGCAGTGCGGTCCGGACTCGAAGATCAAGGTCACCGTTGTCGCGCGCGACCCGCGGCGGGTGCGTGAAGCCCACGAGGCGTTCGCCACGGCGCTCCGCGAGTACGCGAAGGTCACGCCGTTGACGCCCCCAACCACGGATTATCTGTCCGCCCGCCACTTCGCGGCGCAAGCGAAGCTGGCCGAGGCCACCGTCGAGCTCGAGACCTACTTCACGCTCGCGTTTCCGACCAACCTCGACTTCGACGTCAAGAAGCCGGAGCTCGCGAAGAAGAGCATGGCTCGCTTCGAGAGCTGGCTTGCTGCCAAGGACGCCGCTGGTCAGCACGCCGCACAGAAGTACGCGGCGGTGCTCGACATGAAGGACTCGGCTAGCTCGATCGCGGCTGCCGCGCGCCTTGGCCAGATCTCGCAGAACTTCGCCGATGCGCTGTTCACCGCCGAGATCCCGCGGGACGTCCGCACGGGTGCCTACGCGGAGGAGAAGATCGAGAACTACTGCGATGTCCTGACCGAGAAGGCCGAGCCGCTGGCGCTGCGCGCACTCGACGCCTACGGCGCGTGCCTTGGCAAGTCGACCGAGCTGGGCTGGTTCTCCGAGTGGTCGCAGCTGTGCGAGCGCGAGCTCGGCCAGATCAAGCCCGAGCAGTTCCCGACCGCGTCGGAGCGGCGCAGCGAGCCAGATCGCGTCGCGACCGTGATGAAGCTCGAGGGCCCGGCGACCGTCGACTAAAAAAAAGAAAGTAGCCAACGGACGCAATCCCCCGCGTCCGTCGACTACCCGCGCCACGCAGGCGCTACCGGTAAAACCTAGACGTCGGACCAGTCGTTGTCGCGGTCGCCGATCGTGGGCGCCTGCCAGACAATGATGGGCGTGACAGCGGGCTTCGCGTTGCGCGACGGGCGCGCGAGCAGCGTGCCGCTCGGGTGCGCGACGATGCGCTGACCGTCGACCTCGATGGCTCCGTTGAAGGCACGGGACAGCAGTGCCGTGTACTCCTCCACTGTGCGCCTCGCCAGACTCATTCGCCGCTCGTGTATCACGTTCAGATCTACTCCGGACCAGAATTTTCACCCGGGATCTGCACTTCGATCCCGACGAACGCGAAGCCGGGGAGCACGAGCTCGCGGACAGCCGTTTGCACCGCGCGGATCAGCTCTGCTCGTGGCGGATAGGCATGACCGGGGACCCCACCCTCGGGTAGCTCGGCCAGCCGCGCCTCCCATCCCGTCAGCTGCGCGCGCACGATCTCGGGTACCCACGGAGCGACCTCGGCCAGCTCGACCGGGGTCAGCGATGCGAGGTGCGCCCAGCCGACCCGTGCGTGTCGAACTTCATCGGCCATGTGCCGGCGATGGATCTCGCGCAGCGTCGAGTCCGCGCACTCGGCAAGGCACGCCTCGACGAACGCCACCGCGATCGTCTCGCCCACGCAGCACAGGTTCACCGCGTGCAGGGCCGCTCGCAGCCTGCGGTCGGCGACGTAATCGGGAAGCCTCACGGCCGGCGGGTTTGCGGGGGGCACCACCTCACCGCGATATGCGGTCGCAAGCTCCGTACACACCGCGGCATGCCGGACCTCATCCTCCGCCGCACGGCGCGCGAGGGCCACGACGTCGGGGTGCGCGCCGGTCGCGGCAAACGCCTCGGCGAGCTGGTGAAACACCGTGCGCACCGCGCTCTCCGAATCGGCCCGCTCCTGCCACAGCTTGGCGAGTGCTTCGCGAACATCGGCCGCAAGATCCGAGGTCAAGACATCGAGGGCGCCAGTGCCGGGCCCGAGCGCGTACTCGCTCACAGGATCATCACCCGATAGACCACCGCATCGGGCAGCGCGTTTGCAGGCGCGTCGCTCGGGGCGTCGATGGGCGCGCTCGCATCGGACACCACTACAGGTGCGGGCGCATCCTTGCGCGCGATCAGCTTGGGCCGTCCGCTGTCACACGCAGGCGCGGTGATCGCCGCCCCCATGACGACGATGGTGCGAAACAGCCTGTCGTACCGGCTCACAGGATCAGCACCACATCGACGGGCGCATCCGTCGGACCGTCAACGCCGGCATCGACGGCAGCGACCTTCGCGTCGGGCGCAGGCTGACAGTTGTGGCACTTGTCATCGCCACAGGCGGGTGCGGTGATCGCGGCGCCCATCACCACGATGGCGCGGAACAGCTTGTCGTTGCGGCTCATATGATGATCACGATCGAATCGACCGGAGCATCACTCGGCGTACTGGCGGTGTCGACCCCGGCGTCCATCGGTTGCGCGTCGGCGATGCTGTCCACTCGGGCGTCGGTGGGGTTCGGCAGGCACTTGCCGCAGTCGTCGTCGCCAAGGAACACGCAGGCGGGAACAGCGGTGATCGCCGCGCCCATCACGACGATCGCGCGAAACAGCTTCTGGTTGCGGTTCACGCAAGTATAGAGGCGACCACCCCAAAAAAGGTCGCGCGGAACTACTGGACCGTGATCGTGCCGGTGAAGCCGTGGGCGCCGCACAGAAACCCATACGTCCCGGGCACGTCGAACCGGAAACACTTCGTCTGCCCGCGGCTCACCATCAGGAGCTGATCGGTGTGGACCAGCGTGTTCGGCAACACGAAGTGCTCGGCCGTGATCACGAACTTCGCAACCTGCCCGACTCCGATCGGTGAGTCCTTCGGGATGAACATCGTCGGGCTGTCCATGATCGTCGCGGCGACACTCGACGGACACGATGACAGCACGACGACGGGAACCGGCGGCGCATCGGGCGCCGCGTCGATCGGCGCCATCCCACCGCCGCCGGTCTCGCACGCCGATAGAGCCGCGAGCATCACCAGGCCAAAGGGGTACAGCATGCGGCGATCGTACGTCGCAGTGCCCAGAGAGCGCCCGCGACATATTGACCTAGCGCGCGCCGCGTCACTGGCCGCAAACGAGCGGTAGTACCGTCTACGGACTGAACCGGACCACGAGCCCACCCCTACAGTCGTTCGCCTGGGTTTACGCGAGCGTCGCCATGTCGATGACGAAACGGTACTTCACGTCACCCTTGAGCATGCGATCGTAGGCGGTGTTGATGCCCTCCATCGCGATCTTCTCGATGTCGGACGTGATGCCGTGCTTGCCGCAGAAGTCGAGCATCTCCTGCGTCTCCTTCAGGCCACCGATGAGCGAGCCCGCGAGCGACTTGCGCCCGAAGATGAACGGAAACACCGCCGGCGACGGGTGCGGCGTCGACGGGGCGCCGAGCAGGCACATCGTTCCGTCGCGACCGAGACACGCAATGAACGGGTCGAGCGAATGTGGTGCCGCGACCGTGTTGACGATGAAGTTCAGCGTGCCCGCAACTCCCTTCATCTCGTCGGCGTTCGAGCTGACGACCACGTGGTGCGCGCCGAGCGCCTTGGCGGCGGCGGCCTTGCTGGGCGAGGTGGTGAAGACAGTGACCTCCGCGCCCATTGCAACCGCGAGCTTGACCGCCATGTGGCCGAGCCCACCGAGGCCGACGACGCCGACCTTCGAGCCGGGTCCGACCTTCCAGTGCCGCAATGGCGAGTAGGTGGTGATGCCCGCGCACAGGAGCGGCGCCGCGCCGGCTGCGTCGAGGTTCGCCGGGATGCGGAGCACGAAGTCCTGATCGACGACGATCGCCTTGGAGTAGCCGCCGTGGGTCGGCCCGCCCAGGACCTTGTCGGTCCCGCCATACGTTTGGACGTGGCCGCCCGTGCAGTAGTTCTCTAGGTGATCCTTGCACGAAGAACAGCTGCGGCACGAATCGACGAGGCAACCCACGCCGACGGTGTCGCCGACCTTGTAGCTCTGTACCTCTGCTCCGACCGCGGTGACGCGCCCGACGATCTCGTGGCCGACGACGGCCGGATACGGGACCGGGCCCCACTCGCCGCGCGCGAAGTGCAGGTCGGAGTGGCAGACCCCGCAGAAGTCGATCGCGACCGCGACGTCCTTCGGTCCCGGGGTGCGGCGCTCGATGCTGTGAGGCGCCAGGGGCGCGGTCGCGGAAGGGGCCGCGTAGGCCTTGGTGGTCGTGGTCGAGGTCATGTGGCGGGACAGTACTCCGATGACGAGCCTGATCGAGCAGGCCGCTGGCTCGACGATCGGGTAGGCGACGCATCGCTCGGTCAGCGAAGGTTTCCGTGCCTCCGGCAGCGGCCCGGGAGTCGCGTGGTACGCCGCTCCCGTGCGGACCAGCCATCTGATTTCGCTTGTTGCAGTGGGCGTCCTCTGCGCGTGTGGTGATTCGCTGCCAGGCAAGCCGATCGAGATGACACCGGATGCTGCCGTCGATGTGGCTACCCCAGTCGGCGACATCCTCGAGGAGCTACGCGCGATTCCCGGTGTGATGGTCGAGGAGCAGTCGACGATGCTGGACGGCTACCGCTACTTCGTCATGACCTACGAGCAGCCGGTCGATCATCACGATGCATCCGGCGCGAAGTTTCAGCAGCGAATGACGCTGTTGTTCCGCGACTACGCCGCGCCAATGGTCGTCTTCAACAGCGGCTACTTCGTTTCGACCGCCGGGTATCCGGCGGGCGTCACGGTGCTTACAAACGCGAACCAGCTGTCGATCGAGTACCGCTACTTCGCACCGTCGCGACCCGAACCGGCCGACTGGACGAAGCTCGACATCTGGCAGGCCGCGACCGATCAGCACGCGATCACGGAGGCACTCGAGCTGCGTCTGTTCAAGGCCAAGTGGCTCACGACTGGCGCGAGCAAAGGCGGCATGACGTCGCTGTTCCACCGCCGCTTCTATCCCGCCGAGGTCGACGGCACGATCGCATATGTCGCGCCGTTCGATTATCCAGGCGATCAAGCCCAGTCGCCGGCGAACCGTTACATCGATTTTCTGGACAACGTCGGCACGGATGCGACCTGCCGGCAGAACCTCAAAAACTTCCAGAACCTCGTGCTCGCGCGGCGCGCAGCCATGAAGACGCTCATGGAGACGAAGGCGACATACACGACTCCCCTCGATGAAGACCACGCGCTCGAGTTCGCTGTCGAAGAGCTGCCATTCATCTTCTGGCAGTACGGCGACCAGTCGAACTGTTCGAACATCCCAGCGTCGAGCGCGACCGACGCCGACGTCTTCGCGTTCTTCGATGACACGATCAACATTGCCGGCTACGGCGACAACGATCTGGCGGCCTACCTGCCGTACTACCACCAGAGCGCGACGCAGCTCGGCTATCCGATCGATGACGAGAGCTATCTGGTCGGCCTCATGTATCCGGGCCAGGACACCTCGCGTGCTTACATCCCGTCCGGCATCCAGACGCCTGCATACGACCAGGGCGCGGCGATGACGGACGTGCAGTCGTGGATCGCGTCGAGCGGCTCGCAGATCCTGCTCATCTACGGCCAGAACGATCCGTGGAGCGCGGGCGCGGTAAACCTTGGTGCCGCGACGGATTCCTTCAAGTACATCGTTCCGAATGGCAACCACGGTTCGACCATCAGCATGCTCGACCCGACCGAGCGGGACACTGCGCGCAACGCCGTGATGCGGTGGGCCGGGATGGCCGCGCGTGGCCACGTCGACATCGATCCGTCGGTGCGTACCGCCGAACAAGTCGAGCTCGCGCGCCACCCGCGCCTGTAGACGAATCACGGAGCAGGCGGCTTCATCACGACAACGAAGCCGCGGTCGTCGAGCTCGATCTTGCGCTCCTTGAGCAAGCCGCCGACAGCCCGCTTGAACGCCTTCTTGCTGAGGCCAAACAGCGATCGAATCATCTCGGGATCCGACTTGTCGCTCACGTGGGGCGAGCCCGGGCGCGAGAGGACCGCGAGGATGTTCTCGGCGTCGGTCGCGCGTTCCTTGTGGGCGCGCTGGCGGAGCGACAGCACGAGCTTGCCGTCGGGGAGGATGTGCGCGACGCGGAACTTCGTTGCGTCGCCGCGCGACAGACGATGCGGTTCGCTCGCGGGGACCAATCCGACGTACGAGCGTTCGAGGATCGCGAACAGGCCGATGTCAGGATCGTTGCGCCATGCTTCGCCTTCGATCCACTCGTCACGGTCGAGTCGGCGCGGGGCGGCGCC
>JAYVWH010000134.1:0-2312 GCA_043786265.1 Kofleriaceae bacterium
GCGTCGCCGGCGAGGAGGTCGGCGAACTGACGGTCGCTGAAGAACCGGCGGATGATCAGTGGCCACGCCATCAGCATCCAGCACATGCCGCACACCATGACGAGCGCGAGGATCATCGCGTCGCCGCCGCCGCTTCCGGCGAGCGACATCACGAACATCAGCATCGCTCCACCGGCGCAGAACGAGCTGATCACGCCGAAGTTCGCGTAGCGGTTCGCGAGCTCGACCGAGCGATCGACGCTGGTCTCGCGGAGACCGGCGATGCCAGCCTGCACGTGCAGGATCGAGCGGATGACGAGCATCGCGAGCGCGAGCACGACCAGGATGCCTGCGCCCTTGGTGACGCCGGGCATGTCGAGCAGGAACAGCAGCGAGGCGCCGGTGGCGACCGCGCCGCACGTCCCGAGCACTGTCATCAGGATCGATGCGCCCTCGAAGCCCTTGTCCTCGGTGAGCGGCAGTTCGTCCTTGTACCGGCGGAAGCGGGGCAGCTGGAACAGCACGAATAGCGTGGCGGGCCACAGCGCGAGCGCGACGGTGATGCCCGCGGCGATCTTCGACGGGATATGGAACTTCCCAGCGAGCAGAGCGCCGAGCACGACGCTCTGCGCGGCGCCGAAGATGATGTAGCGCTTGATGCCGGTCATGCGCTCGGTCTTGCCGTCGTCGCGCAGCGCGCCGTCGCCGTAGAGCAGCTGAGTGCCCGCCGAGCGATGCATCAGCGAGCGCGCGACGCACAAGCCGAGGACGAGAAACATCCACATCGTCTGTCCGGTGCCGCGCATCGCGAACAGCATCGTGACTGCGATGATCGCGACGTAGCCAGCGAGCACGCTGCCGCCCAGCACCATCAACATGCCCAGGCTCGACAGTCCGTGGTCCGCAGGCACCCCGGCGTCGACTAGCTGGACAACCCCATCTTCGTTCTGCTCGGTCATGTCCGCGGTTGATATCACGCGGCCCCTGCCGGTTCACGAGGGATTTTGCAGCCGGTGGCGACGCAGCCGGTCGACGAGCAGGGGCAGCCGATCCTGGCCCCACGCCACGAAATCTCCACACCGGAACGAGGGCACCCCCCACATCCCGATCACCGCGAGATCGGCGGCCGCTCCCGACGCCCACTTGGCCGCCTCCGGCTTGCCGAGCGCGGCCCGGCCATCCGCCCACGACAGGCCAGCCCGTTCGACCACATGACGCAGGTCGACGTACTCGCTGGCGTCGCGCGCTTCGGCCCAGCTGCCACGCATGGCCGACTTCGCAAACGGCAGCAGCTTGCCCTGCTGGTCGGCCCAGTACGCCAGTGCGATCAGGTTGTCGACCCCGGCACCCAGCGGGTCGCAGATCTCTCCGAACGGCAGCCCGGCGCGCTCCGCCTCGCGCTTGGCGTCACGCACGATGTAGAGCCGCTTGACGTTGGGGATCTGGTGGCCGCGCATCACCATCGGCAAGATCGGACGCAGCACGAGCGGGACGTCGAACGGTGCGAGCACCGCCTCGATCTGCTCGAGCGCGATGTACGAGTACGGCGAACGGAACGAGAACCACATCTCGCAGGTGAGCGGCTTTGCCGACAGTGCGAGTGCGCCGCGGTCCGCGACAGGGCGGGGTGTGATGACGTGCGCGACGTCAGTACCAGCGGCCCTCGCGAGCTCGGCCTCGAGATAGGCGAGACGATCGATGCCCCAGTACCACTCGCCGTTGTACGAGAGCATGCCGCCCTGGTAGTGACCGGCCTTGCGCAGCGCCGCGTAGTTGGAGTTGAGGATCGGCGCGATCTCGCCGGTCGACTCGGTGCCCCACACACCGAGCAGCTTGGCGAGGCCCTTCTTGTCGTTCGCCCACATCGCCGCCGTGAGCTCGAGGACCGCGCGCAGCTGATCGCGAGCGGGGCGCTGGCGGATCAGCGCGCTGTTGACGTCGCGGACAATGCCCGGATCCATTGCCTTCTTGCCGGGGAACTCGATGTCCCAGTACTCGGCGAGCAGCTGCGCGTCGCGCACCGCGTGCTTGGCGCGCATGTCGGGCTGCGCGTTGACGTCGGACGCCGGCGGCGTGATCACGTGGAGCTCGAGCTCGACCGGATAGGCATCGACGAGCCGGCTCGCAGCCTGGGCGGTGAGGTAGCTCCAGGCGTCGGTGGGATCGATATAGACGACGAGCTTGCTCGGCGACTTGTCGATCTGCTTGCGAATGCCGGCCACGGCGCGGCGGGCAGCGTCCCCGGTTGGCCCGAGCCAGGCGGCGATCGCTTTTCCCTTGAGACGCTTGGCGATGATCATGGCGGCGGCGCACAGTACATCAACGCGGCTCCC
>JAYVWH010000135.1:0-3517 GCA_043786265.1 Kofleriaceae bacterium
GCATCGTGCTGACGATCAGCCCGGGCAAGAAGGTGGTGAAGTGATGCGCTCCCTGCTCGCAACGATCTCTCTCGCCCTCGTCGCGTCGCCCGCCTTTGCGCAGGCGCCGTTCGACAAGTCTCCGATCAAGGACTGGAAGGCGATCCCGAAGCAGACCGCCGAGCCGACGTTCAAGCCGCCGGTCGTCAAGCGGTCGAAACTCAAGAACGGCATGTCACTGCTGGTCATCGAGAACCACGCACTGCCGATCGTGTCGATGCGGCTCGTGGTGCCCGGCGCGGGCGCGGCGTCGGACCCGAGCGGCAAGTGGGGCGCGGCCTCGTTCACCGCCGACCTCCTCGATGAGGGCGCGGGCGGGATGTCCGCGATCGCGCTATCGGAGGAGACCGATCGTCTCGGCGCCTCGATCGGCGCCTCGGTCGACGCCGATGCCGGCTACGTCGGCGTGTCCACGCTGACCAAGACGCTCGAGCCGACGCTCGATCTGGTCACCAAGATCGTCACGCAACCGACCTTCGACGCGAAGGAGTTCGATCGTGTCAAGGGAGACCGCCTGACGTCGCTCGAGCTGCGCCGCGATCGCCCTCGCGAGGTGGCGCGCATGATGCTCGATGCCGTGCTGTATGGCCGCGACTCGCAGTACGGCCATCCCTCGAGCGGCGCACGCGAGACGTTCAAGGACATGGCGATCGCAGATGTCCAGAGCTTCTACAAGGAGCGCTGGAGCCCGAAGGGCGCGACGCTGATCGTCGTCGGTGACTTCGACACCAAGACGCTCAAGGCCAAGCTCGACGCCGGGCTCGGGGCATGGAAGCCGACCGGCGCGAAGAAGGCGACCAAGCCTGTCGCGAAGGCACAGAAGATCGACAAGCGGCTCTTGCTCGTCGATCGCAAGGAAGCCGCGCAGTCCGATGTTCGCATTGGCCTCGTCGGGATCGATCGCAAGGACAAGCGCTACTGGGCGTTTGAAGTCCTGTCGAGCACGCTCGGCGGCGGCTTCACCAGCCGCCTCGTGCAGCGCCTCCGCGAGCAGCTCGGCATCACCTACGGGGCCGGCGCCGGCATGGACTACCGCGTCGTGCCTGGACCGTTCCTGATCTCGACCGCGATCGTCACGAAGGAGACCGGCACGGGGCTCGGCGAGATCGTGAAGATCCTCGACGACCTCGCGACCAACGACGTTCCTGCGGAGGAGCTCGACAAGTCCAAGCAGAACCTGATCCGCGCGCTGCCAGCGATGTTCGAGACCAACGGCGCGACTGCCGGTGCGTTCGCGGACCTCGTGGTCTACGGCCTGCCCGATAGCTGGTACGCGAGCTACGCGGCGAACGTCCGCAAGATCAGCGCGAAGGACGTCAAGACCGCCGCGAAGACGATCATCCCGTCCAAGAGCATGGTCGTCTCGATCGTCGGCGACATGTCGAAGATCAAGGCCGACATCGACAAGCTCGGCTTCGGAGACGCGGTGATGCACGACCTCTACGGCGTGCCGCTCAAGTGATCTAGCGCGCGAACGTCCCGCGCACGCCGACCATGACAAGGCGGCGCGCGGCATCGGGCGTCCGGCGATCGAGCAGGTTGTCGACGCCGAGGAATCCGCTCACGCCTCCACGAAGGCGTCGCACGGCCAGCGCATCGACGCGCTGGATCGTGTCGACCCGCGCCGTCAGCGACGCGGACGCCGAGGCTCCCGGTGTGGGTAACTCAGCGCATCAACGGTGGCCGTAGCCGATCTCGTCGACACCGCGAACCGTGCGCCCGACGTTCGGTCCGATGCGCCACGTCAAACCCAGATCGTGCGTGACGAGCACCTGACCGTCGTCGCCGGCGGCGTACCCGGTGGTGTCGTGATGGATGTGGAGCGTGTGCAGGCTCTTGTCGCCCACGTACTGGATCGTCACGCCACCGAACGCATCGATGTTCGCAATCGCGCCGTTCGCACCGACCGCGGTCGCGCTGCCGTCCGTGTTGACGCGGATGTCGTCGAACACGAGGCTCGGATCGACAGCGAGCGGTTGAAACGTGGCACCGCTGTTGGTCGACTTGTAGATACCAGCGCCCGCCGTCATCACGATGTCGCCGCCGATCGATTGGTGCACGGAGCGTGCGCCCGCGAGCGTCGTGCGGCGCGCGAGCACGCCGTCCGTGTATTTCCAGACTCCGCCGTCCTCGGATACCGCGAACACGCCGCCATCGAGAAACGTCGATGCGGATACGGAGCGGAAGCTGGTTGCGCCGTCGCCGAGATCACGCCAGGTCGCGCCGGTATCGGTCGTCACGAGGAAAGTGCCGTCGCCGCCGATGAACACCGGACCGTTGTCCTGCGTCGCGAGCGTGCGGAGATTCGCGCCGGTCGGCACGCTCTGCGCCTCCCAGTCCTCGCCGCCATCGTTGGTGTAGAGCAGCGTCCCACGCTGACCGACCACCCACGCTTCGCCAGCGTAGCGACACGCGATCGCGTTCAGCTGCTCGGTCGCGCCGAGGTCGTAGTCGCCGACCGGCTCCTCGCCGTGGATGTTGGCCATCAGGCCGGAGTCACCGACCAACCAGCCGCCTCCTCCTCCGCCGCCTCCGCCGCCAGACTTCTTACAACCGGGGACCGCCAGGGCGGCGCATGCGAACGCGAACAGAAACTGCTTGGTGAACATTTATCCTTCTCCTCGAGCGTACTTGCTGTTCAGAGGAAGGCAGGGGGCCGATGTCGCATCTGGATCGGTTGATTTCGTAAAAAGCTGATTCGATTGAGCTAGTTGCTCTCCGCCGCGACTCCAGGGCCAGACGTGCTTCGGGATCTAGTCGAGCGCGGTCCACAAGACGCGTGGGCTCGGTGAGAATTTTCCTCTCCGGACCGCCGCGATGAACCCGGCTACCTCATCCACGCACAACTTCGCGATGACCTCGTCGGTGACTGGTCGGCGCGCGTGCCCCCACCAGCGGTCCAGTCCCTGCGAGCGATCGCTGGCGAAGACCGCGTTGCTCCGGCGCTTGAGCTGTTAACGCGGTGCTGGTCGCCACCACCCGCCGTAGCCCATATCACCGCTGCCATCACCAACCTCCCGGGAGGGTTTCTTAGATCCAGAACATCGGCGGCGCGCGGGCACGTCGATCAGGTTCGACGATTTCGGATCCACGACCTGAGCGGTAGGAAGACCTCGAGCGGCGGCCAGATCGCATCAACGCGAGGCGCACAAATGGCGGGCAGCGACCGTACTCCGGCGTTCGGATCGCGTGTTCGAGCGGCGGCTCGGAGCTCGGTCCACAGCTGACGAGCAGCGAACAACACACGCCAGATCCGCTGCGCGACTCGTCCGGTTACCGGACATCGTCGTAAATTGCCATTAGGTTTTTTGCGAATCATGTCGATTTATCTTGACGCTTGATCGGCGTCTCGCGGTGAGCTCGCGACGGTTGCGTCGCTGATGTTCGCCGAGC
This sequence comes from Kofleriaceae bacterium, assembly GCA_043786265.1. GTDB lineage: Bacteria > Myxococcota_A > Polyangia > Haliangiales > Haliangiaceae > JABFXX01. The sequence continues at coordinate 3,433 of JAYVWH010000135.1, forward strand.
AGCGACCTGCTGCGCCCAGCGAGCCGTTCGTCGTGCGAGCGCGTTTACTTCGGTTCGCCTGCGATTCGTCGTCGAGAACGCAGCA
>JAYVWH010000136.1:0-8696 GCA_043786265.1 Kofleriaceae bacterium
AGATTCCTGACGTCCAGACGTTCGCCCTGCCACCGGACTGGGTGTGTGAGGGCCTTTCGCCATCGACGCAGCGCATCGACCGAGGTCGCAAACGCGAGCTGTACGCGAAGTTTGGCGTGAAGCACCTCTGGTATGCCGACGCGGACCGGAAAGAGGTCGAGATGCTCGTCCTCGATGGCTCCTCGTACCGCATCGCGAAGATCGCGACCACCGAGCATGGTGTGTTCGCGCCGTTCACGCACGAGCTCGACATTTCGATGTTGTGGACGCGCTAGGGACCGGGCGCGGGCGGCGGCGGACCAGGCGGGCCCGACGGCGGTGGCGACGTAGGCTGCTGCGCGTCGCGTAGCTTTTGCTCGAGCTCGGCGGCCTTGCGGCGCGCCTCGTCACGTTCCCTCTCGATGTTACCGCGCGCGGCGATCGCAGCATCGCGCTCCTTCTCGGCAGCGGCCTGCGCGATGCGTGCGGCGTCGCGCTCCCTCTCTGATCCTTCACGCGCAGTCCGCGCAGCATTGCGATCGACCTCCGCGGCATTAGCCGTTGCCTTCGCCGCATCGCGCTCCCGGTCGGCCGCTTCGCGCGCAGCGCGTGCAGCTTCCTTGTCGCGCTCGGCGGCGGCCTGCGACGCACGCGCCGCTTCCTTGTCACGCTCGGCCTGATCGCGCGCGTTGTTCGCTGCATCGCGCGCGACGTTTGCTTCGTCCTTCTCCCTCATCGCCTGCTGGAACCTGCGAACCGCTTCCTCGGCGGTGCCCTTCGCTTGCGTCGCCGCGGACTCGGCTACCCTGCGCGTCTCCTCGGCGGCCTTGCGCTTCTTGTCGGCCTCGGCGCGCAGCTGCTGTGCGTCCTTGCCCTCGCGCTCTGCTTGCTCGGCGCGCGCCTTCGCGGCATCGGCCTCGCGGCCTGCGTCGTCGGCGATCCGGCCCTTTTCGCTCGCATCGACCTGCGCCGACGCTGCGAGCGCTCGTAGGTCCGCCTCTTCCTTCGCTTGGCGCTGCAGCTGCGCCCACACGAGCGCCGCCGCGACCGCCGCCGCGACGAGAAAGCCAAACGTCACCGTCGCCGCCTTGTGCTGACGTGCCCATCTCGCGAGACGCCCGGTCAGCGAGTAGCGATGGGAGAACACGAGATCGCCAGTCAGGTACTGCTTGAGCGCGCGGACCAGCTCCTCGGCGGTGAACCGATCCTTGGGATCGCGCGCCATCGAGCGCTTGATGATGCCGGACAGCTCCGTGTCCTTCGGCATCGCGGGCGGAATGTCGTCGTCGGACTGCAGCCACGCCATGAACGCGTCGATCTGCGCGCTGCGGCCGCCCGGCGAGGTTGCGGCGTTCCACTGAAACGGCGTGCGCCCCGACACGACCTCATAGAGCGTGACGCCGAAGCTGTACACGTCGAAGCTCGGCTCGGCCTTACGGCCCTGGCTCTGTTCCAGGGGAATGTACGGCGGCGTGCCGGCGCTGATCGTGACCATGCGGCCGGTCGTCGCCGGCGACTGGTCGTGAATCGACGGCTCGTTGCTGCCCGGCGCATCGAGGTCGCGCGCGATGCCCCAGTCGATCAGCGTCGCTTCGCCGCGCTTACCGAGCAGGATGTTGTTTGGCGTGACATCGCGATGCACCACATGCCGCTCGTGCGCGTATGCGAGTGCCTCGGCGATCGCCACGAGGTTCGACAGCAACTCGACACGCTCGCGCGTGCGCGGCTTCTTGTCGGTTTGCTCCTGATCGGCCAGCTCGTCGAGCCGATCACGCAGCGCGATGCCGTCGACGCGCTCGAGCACACAGAACGGCCATCCCACCGTCGACTTGCCAAGCTCGTAGAGCGTGACGATCGACGGGTGCTGCAGCTTCGCGAGCACACGCGCCTCGGCGGTAACACGCTGCTGGAACATCTCGGCCATCCCCGCGGGGAGACCTTCGTCCTCGCGCGGCGTCTTGAGCATCACGGTGCGGCCGAGGCGGCGGTCCTCAGCGGCGAAGATCTGCGCCATGCCACCACGCGCGATCGGATCGGGCGGCCACTTGAACGCGCTCTCGTCGACGAGGCCCTTGGGGAGATCGAGCGGCACCGGCGGCGCACCATCGGCATCGGCGGCCATCACGGACTGGCACATCGAGCACGACGCGACGTGCTCGTGGATCTTCGGCTCGGTCGGATCGCGCAGCTGCGCGATGCTCGGGTGGGGCCCGCTCATCCCTGGCTGCGTCTGGTCCGTCTCCATCCGGACGTTATAGACCGGGAACCGGCTCACTTCACGTCATCCAGACCCCGGCCGCAGCCTGCGACCGTCAGCAGTATCGCAACGACACGCCGGTCGTACTACGATCAGTGGTCGCAGGCGGGACCGTGGACGTGTCCCTCTTCGCCGTGGGTCGGTGCCTCGGGAATCGGTGCGCCCTGCTCGGTCAGCTTCTCGACCTCGGTGATCTTGGCGCCGTCGACGAGGAACTTGAGGACTTTCTCCTGGCGGAGCGAGTACGACACGTTGTCCAGGCGACCATCGCGCTGCCACTCTGCACGTAGCTTTGCGGGCGCCGTGTTGCGCGACTTCGCGGTCTCCTCGATGTGCTTGTTCAGCTCGTCGTCGGTGACCGTGACCTTCTCCTTGTCGGCGATCGCTTCGAGGAGCAGCTGGCCACGAACCTCGTCTGCGCCTGCCGGACGCATCTTTTCCTTGAGGTCATCCGGGATCTGGGCGTTGCGCTCCGGCTTCATGCCAAGCATCTGCCGCAGGCGCTGATACTGGACCTCGACCGCGCGCTCGACGAGCGACGACGCGACCGGGATCTGGTTCTTCTTGATCACCTCGCGGAGCACGGCCTCGCGCGCCTCGCGATCGATCACGGCCTGCTCCTTGTCCTCGAGCTCTTTGCGCAGCGCTGCCTTGAGGCCATCGAGGGTCTCGGCCTTGCCGGTGTCCTTCGCGAACTCGTCGTCGAGTGCGGGCACATCCTTGACGCGCGCTTCGATGATCGTCACGACGAGGTTCGCCTTGCGGCCGCGCGTCGACTCGTCCTTGTAATCCTCGGGGATGGTCAGCTCGATCGCCTTGTCCTTCGTGTCGAGCGGGATGCCAGTCAGCGCGGCGCGAATGCCGGGCAGCGGCTCGCGCTCGTCGTCGTCGAGGTCGACGGCGAACTGCGGCTGGTTGATCGCGTGCTCGCCGATCGTGCCCGTGATGCTGAGCCCGACGATGTCACCAACCGCCGTGGTGTCGCGACCTTCGATCGGGCGCAGCTCGGTGTGCTCGCGGCGGAGCTGGGCGAGCGACTCCTCGACAGCCTTGTCGTCGATGTCGAGGCGGCGGCGCTCGATCTCGAGGCCCTTGTACTCCTGCGGCGAGACTTCACCCCGGACCTCGATGATCGCCTGAAACTTGAACGGCTGCCCCTTCTTGATCGGGGCGGCCTCCTCGAGGCGCGGCTCGGCGACCGCGGCGAGGTTGTGCTCCTGGTTCGCGCGGAAGAACGACTCGCGCACGAGCTCGACCGCGACCTCGGCGTTGACGCGCGGTCCGTAGACCTGCTCGAGCACCGGCCGCGGGACCTTGCCCTTGCGGAAACCCTTGAGGGCGACGCCCTTGCTGAGCTCGCGGTACTGGTCGTTGAGCTTGGCTGAGACCGTCTCCCAGGGAATCTCGACGATCATCTTCTTCTCGACGGGAGACACTTCTTCGATGCGTACCTGCATAGAGGACGAGTGGTTACCACAGACCGCGCGTGCGAGGAGGGCGTTAGCGAGACGTTCCGCGAGAGAACTTGGCCCGTATCAACTTCGTGTTTTCGTTGGCGTGCGCGAGTTCCGTCGCCGCCTCGCTGCTGGCGAGGATCACGGCAACAGCGGCACTCCGGACCCTCATCGTCGCATGCGGTACGTCGGGTCCCCGCCGCTGGCGTCGCCGGGCTCGACCAGGTCACCGAGGCCGTACTGCTCGAGCTTGCGGGTCAGCTCCTCCATGAACGACACCGGATCGGTCAGATCGAGCAGGTTGCCGATCGCGCGCGCGGACACGTGATCCGTGTCGCCCATCGCTTCGAGAACCTTTTTCTCCCCTGGATCGAGCGTGAAGTCCGCCGGGACGACGCGGTCGACGTAGCGGCCAAGCCGCGCCGAGACGTGCGGAGCGAGACCGAGCTTGACGACCGCGGACTGCGCGCCGGATCCCGACGCGTAGCCGAGCGCGGTGCGCATCAGCCCCATCGGCGGCGGCCGGGTCTTGCCGGTGCGCTGGCGCGGCATCGGTGTCTTGCGCAGCTCGGGATTGCTCGGCGCGATCGAACCGACGGGCTGCACGGAGCTCTGCTGCACGTGCGTCGCCGGTGCGTTCTGCGGCACGAACGTCGCGACCTGTCCTTGCTGCACGCGCGCCGCGCCCGGCGGCTCGACGTACGACACGGCCGGTCCGCGCTGATCGGGACGCTGGGGGAGCACGCGCGGCGCCCCCGGTCCCCAATTACCGGTCGGCTCGCGATCAAACGTCTGACTCTCGTCGAGCAAGCGCGGCGGATTCCCTTTCGAGCCCGCGATCCGCTTCGCCGCCTCTTCGAACGCGGCCTTGACGTGCTGCGGCGTGAACTGAGCGTCCTGGCCCGCGTGGATGCCCCATGGACCGTTGACATCGATCCCCCCGGGACCGATCGCCAGCTCGACTCCCTGGAGCAGGATCGTCGGCATCGATTGGTCGCGGCTGGTCGCGTACGCGCGCATCAGCACGCGCTGTTCGGCCCACTTCTCGGCGATCACCATCACGGATCGGTAGTGACTGGGCGGGGCGGCCGGGCTGCGCAGCCAGTCGTCCACGATCCGGATCTGCGCCATGCTCGCAAACATCATAACCCGGCTGTGGCAGCCTTGCGTCCATGGAGGCGCGCAAGCTGCCGTGGCTGACGCCGGTCGTATTCGGCATCGCGCTGGTCTTGCTCGTCCTCGATGCGGGTGGCGGTGCCGGCTGGGGGACGGCATCCGTGCACGTCGTGCTCGCGGCCCGCTTCGAGCACCTCGCCGCATCGCCGCTCTATGACCTACTCGCCGGCGCGTTCACCACGCTGGTCCCCGCGGGCGAGCCGGGTTTTCGGCTCGGCCTCCTCGGTGCGCTCCTCGGTGGATGCACCCTCGCAGGTGTTGTTGCGGCAGGACGTGCGCTGCTGCCCAAGGACCCGATCGCGGCCGTCGCCGGCGCGCTGCTCCTCGTGCTCGCACCTCCGTTTCGTGACGCCGCGGCGTTCGCAGCACCGTCGCTGCTCGCGGCGACCGGCCTCCTGTGGGCCGCCGTGTTTGCGCTTCGCTTCACCAGCGATGACGGCGCCGCACGCGATGCGGTCACCGCACTCGCTGCATGCGCGCTCGTGATCGGTAGCGCACCGTGGCTCGGCGCGGTCGTCACACTCGGGCTCGTCGGGTGGCTCGCACGCGCCGGTGCACGCCGTGACTCGCTCGCGATCGTCGTCGGTGGACTCGGCGTGCTCGTCGTCGCGCTCTGGCTCGGCGCCTCCGGGGCGCTGCCCCGCATCACCTCGGGTGCGGGTGCCGCGCTGCTCGCTGCAGGCCGCGGTAGCGGTGCGATCGTGATCGGCGCAGGACTCGCCGGGCTCGCCTTCGGTGCGCTCACCGGCCTTCCGCGCGTGCGCCCGCTGTTCGTCGTGCTCGTATTCGTGATCGTGCACGAGCTCGCGATCGGAGGCAGCGCCGTCGTGCTGCTCGCACTGTGTGCGATCGGTGCCGCGATCATCCCGAGCGCGATCGTCCGCGCCGTCGGCCCCAACCTCGCGGGATGGCGCCGGCATGTGCTCACACTCGGTGCGAGCGGACCGCTCGCCGCCGTCGCCCTGCTCACCGGCGCGACGATCGTCGTCGACGATCCGGGCGCGACGCCGCGCGAGCTCGCTCACGATCTGATCGATGCAATTCCGCCCGGCACGGGCGTGTTCGTCGCAACGCGACCGACGAGCTGGCTCGCGATCCAGCACGAGATGATCGTTGGAGGAGCACGCCCCGATCTGTCCTTGGTCCCGCCGCTGCCGGCAACGCAGGCCGATGTGATCGTCGCCAACGCGCTGCGCGGCGCACGCGTCGTGGGCAGCGACGCCGCGTCGTTTGGCCGGCTCGATGTCACGCGCGCGACGCCGCGCTATCGCGGGTTTCAGCTGCTCGCCGATGTTCCACGCGCCCCCGCGACCGTGTTGCCGCCAGCGCACTACACGTCCGCGGTCGGCCGCGATCAGGCGATCCTGCTCGCGCTCGAGCGCGCGCGCTACGAAGGCGCGAGCGGCCGGCTCGATGTAGCCGCGCGCGCGGCTGGCCTCGAGGGACGCTTCGGTGCAGCCGATCTCGCCATTCTCGGCGCGACCGTTCCGAGCCGCGAGCGCCCCGCCCTGTTTGGCCTGATCCCGAGTGACCTCATCGCCCCGATCGGCCCGTGGCTGCTCGACCTGTTCGGTGACGATCTAGCCTGGGTCGCGGGTGTCGCGCTCCCACCGCTGCCTACCGACGCACCGGCCGCGCGCAAGCTTCATGCGAAGTGGCGCGCGATCCTGGTGGGCGCTGGAACGCCCAACGATCCCGATGTCGCAGCCTTGGGACCGAGTGCAGTCCGTGCGACACGGGCGCTGTTCGTCGAGACGAAGCCCGAGCCGGCCGCGCCGACCGACGCGGGCGCTGACTAGGCCGAAAAAAAACTACCGGCGAGCCTGGGGAGGAGCGCCGGTAGGACCCGCACTGGGGGGTACGGGGGTCATTAGGCATCCTGCCTGCGTGGGTGGAACGCAAGCTGAGGCGCCGTTGGAAAGGGTGGTTGCGAGAGCCGGTCTCGACGAGCAGACCACTGTGCACGGGTGATACCAAGCCGCCGATCACCGCAGCAATGCAGGGTTAGATCGGGACTCCAGGCTTTACCGCAGTTTTTAATGGGCGATTACGTCACACCGTGCGCCCGACGAGCAGCGGAGTGGGCGCCCGTGGGTTTGACAGCGATCCGCTGGCACCTCAGCTGCACCCAGGTGAGACGTGCACCGAGAAAACGGCCACTCCTCAATGAGAATGCGAGGAACCTATACGTGCCCCCGTCGGCGCCATTGCGTAACGAGCGCGCATGTCGCCGTGCGATCGTGGGCAGTGTGAGCGGACAATGAGCGACGCATCCGCCGACACCAGTGGCGCAACAAAGCGCGGCAGTAATTCTACGGACGACGCGCCAAAGACAGAGACGCCGCGCTGGATGAAGTGGGTCACGCGTATCTCGGTCGTGGTCGGCATCGCAGCGCTGATCGCAACGGTATGGCTCGTCGGACCGCACGTGATCTTTCACCACCTGAAGAACATCGGCTGGTTCTTCATCGTGATCATCGGGCTCGAGCTCCTGTCGTCGGTCTGCGACGGAACTGCCGTGTTCTACATGGCGTACGGACCCGGCCATCCGAGCTGGCGCGATGCGGTCGTCGCCCAGATCGCCGGGCGCGGCGTCAACTCGGTAACACCAGGCGGCAACCTCGGCGAGGCGCTCAAGGTCGGACTCCTGGCGCGCAGATGCTCGACAAAGCGAATCATCGCTGCAGTCATGTACGTCAGTCTGATGATCGGCGTCGTGTCGTTCGTGGGCGTCTCGCTCGGCAGCATCGCGACGGCGTTCTTGTTCGACGTGCCACGCCTCGGCATGGTGGCTCTGTTCGTGGGTGCGGGTGTCGCGGCCACCGCTGCCGTCGCGATCTACCTGCTGCTTCGTCGCGGAATGCTCACGACAATGACCGGCACGCTCGCGCGGCTTCACCTGATCTCGAAGAAGCGCCGCGACAACTGGAACAAGACGCTCGGCGAGGTCGACCGCAGGCTGCGCGGCCAGGACGTCGAGCACCGCCGGCACGCACTCGTGTTCATCTTCATCTCGCAGACGATCCAGAAGACGCTCGCGTTCCTCGTCGTCTATGCGGCCGGCTACACGCTCTCGCCTGGGCAATTCCTCGCGCTCGTGTCTGCGGGCGTGTTGCTTGGCTGGGTGTCGACGATCATCCCGATGGGCCTCGGCATCCTCGAGGGAGGAAACATCGCGCTGTTCACTCTGATCGGTGCGCCACCATCGCTGGGGCTCGCCCTGTCACTGTCGAGGCGCGTGAACCAGATCGTGTTCGCTGCGATCGGATTCGTGGTGCTCACGACCGATCAGGTCGGCACACACGTTCATGGGCGCATGGTCACCCGTAAGTCTGCCAAGGTGTCACGCGTCGCGGAGGCACACGTATGAGCACCAAGCATCACCACGAACGGTTTCGCAAGGTCGCCAATACCGTGTCGCACGCGATCGGTACGCCCGCCGCCTTCGTGATCGCGGCGCTCGCCATCGTCTTCTGGGCCTCGAGCGGACCGCTCTTCCACTTCTCCGACACGTGGCAGCTGGTCATCAACACCTCGACCACGATCATCACGTTCCTCGTCGTGTTCCTGATCCAGAACACCCAGAACCACGATGCGAAGGCGATTCACCTCAAGCTCGACGAGCTGCTGCGGGCGGTCGCCGAGGCCCGAACCGGCATGGTCGATCTCGAGAGCCTTCCGGACGAGGAGCTGCTCAAGCTGGAGGCCGACTTCCACCGCCTACGCCTCGCGCAGCCAATCCGACCGCCGACCGAGCCCAACTCCTGAGATCCACGTCGCCAAACCTCCCATTGAGCGGCACGCCCGGGCTAAAACGCCCGATGAGCGTT
>JAYVWH010000137.1:0-5956 GCA_043786265.1 Kofleriaceae bacterium
ACATCGTCGGTGGGCACCTTGGCGTCCTCGAAGGTAACGGCGGCGATCTGCGGATCGGCTTATCACTCCAGTCGCTACACGATGGTGAGCGATGGGTCCACGCTCCGTTGCGCCTCGCCGTCTTCATCGAAGCCCCTCGCCCGGTGATCGATAGCGTGCTGGCGAAGCAGCCGAAGGTAAACGGGCTCGTCGATAACGAGTGGCTTCACCTGTACCAGCTCGACGCGACCTCCCGTGCGCTGTTCGCGCGACGGCGGGGCGGCTGGACCAGATCGGAAACGACTGCCTCTGAAGCGCCCGTCTCCGCAACCACGACACAATCTTGAAGCCAGGCCCCACTAGAGGCGATGAACGCGACGTGGGCTGACGAACAGCGTCGCATCAGGCGCAAACAGCAGCGTCGCATCTCCGCGCAGCACCGCTTCGGCGCCCGGCGCCTTCATCTCCATCCCGGCGCCCTCGTCCTCCTCCTCAGGTTGCGCTTTTCCGGACGTCTCGCGGCCGCCGGCTCCATGCTTGCCGGCGACGACAACACTTGACGATGTGCGCGTCACCCGGCTGGCACAGGGGCTCGTTTCTGTGCATCGTGGCCACGCGCTCATGCCCAAGAAAACTGCTAAGGCCCCCTCGCGCTCGGTGTCGAAGCCCAGCGCGCGCATCAACCCGATCCGCTTCGTCAAGCGACTGGGCAAGGAGTGCTTCGTCGATAACATCGACGACATCGGAGCCATGATGGCGTACTACGCCGTCCTTGCTCTGTTCCCAATGTTGGTGCTCATCGTGAGCGTCGGGCTCTTGGTTCTCGACCCGTCATCGGTTCACGATGGGGCGCTCTTCGTGACACAGGCGATGCCAAGTGGCATGCGCATCCTGATCTCGGAGCAGGTCACGAAGCTCATCGATGCCTCGGGTGCCGGTTTCGCTATCCTCGGCGCCGTGCTCGCGTTGTGGGGGGCATCACGTGGAGCCGCAGCACTCTCGGGGGCCCTCAATGTGATTTTCAACAAGAAGGAGACGCGTCCGTTTTGGAAACGCCAGCTCATTGCGATCGCAGTGACACTCGGGGTGTCGCTGCTGGTGCTGCTGGCGCTCGGCATGCTCACGCTCGGTCCGCTGATCGGCCACTACATCGCCGATCGGTTCGGTCTCGGTCCCACGTTCGATATCGTGTGGGGCGTCGGCCGGTGGATCGGGGCTGGCATGCTGATGATGTTCGTATGGGCGATCCTCTATCGATTCTTGCCGGATACCGATGCCCCATTCCGCGTCCTCACACCCGGTGCCGTCGCCGGTGTGCTGCTGTGGATCGGCATCAGCCTCCTGTTCGGGCTCTACCTCAGCTACTTCAACCGCTACGAGGCTACGTACGGTGCGCTCGGGGGCGCGATCATCTTTTTGATCTGGCTCTGGCTCTCGAACCTCGCGCTGCTGGTCGGCGCGGAGTTCAACGACGTGCTCGCGGACTTCCGCAAGAGCACGAGCGCGGATGCAGCGCAGCTCGCGCGCAAGGAAATCCCCGACGCTCCGACGAAGGCATGAAGAGCGTGCTATCTCACCCGCGCTTGTCTCGATCCACCGACGCCCGACGCGGGCTGACCGGACTCACCGTCTCTGACCTCGCGGGCATACTCGGTAGCCGGACGCGCGCGCTGGTTGCCGCGCACTGGATCTACGGGCCACGGCCGTGGGAGGCGAGCGTGCCAGAGGCGTTGCCCGGAATCGCGCCGCATGCGTGGGGCAAGGTTCGAAACGCCTGCACGATGCCAGCGATCGAGGTGACCGAGCAGGCGATCGCGACCGACGGGACGACAAAGCTGCTGCTCACGCTCGACGACGGCGTGGTCGAGGCCGTGATGATTCCCGCGGCCGGCCGCACGACGATCTGCGTGTCCAGCCAGATCGGCTGCACGCGGAGTTGCAAGTTCTGCTCGACCGCGACGCTCGGCTTCGGGCGCAACCTGCGCGCAGACGAGATCGTCGCGCAGTATTTGATCGCGCGCTTGCTCGCGCCGGCGGAGGCGCCTGCGACGAATGTCGTATTCATGGGGATGGGCGAGCCGATGGACAACCTCGACGAGGTACTGGTCGCCGTCGACATACTGACGCAAGCGCCGGCGCCGCAGCTGGGGTACGCACAGGTCACGGTGTCGACGTCCGGGGTTCTGCCGGGGATGCAGCGGTTTCTCGCGGAATCACGCGGGAGCCTCGCGCTTTCGCTCAACGGCACCACCGACGCCCAGCGCACCGCACTGATGCCACACAACAAGACGTGGCCAATTGGCGCGCTGCTTCAGCTCCTGCGTGAAGACGCGTCCGTGCATCCGCGGCGCGTCTACTTCATCGAGTACGTGATGTTCGACGGCATCAATGACAGCGATGACGACGCGGGTCGACTCGTCACGCTGCTCGCCGGCATCAACGCGCGGGTCAACTTGATTCCTCACAACCCGATCGGATTGAGCTCGCTCCGCGCTTCCCCGGCACCGCGAATCGACACGTTCCACCGGTTGGTCCTCACGGCGGGGCTGCGCTGCATGGTGCGGTGGCCGCGCGGTCAGGAGATCGCGGCGGCCTGTGGTCAGCTCGCACGTGTGCGCGACAATCGGCCTCGGTAGCACCGCGAGCCGTCGGCTTCCGATTGCCGAGCTGCGCGAGCCGAGCGGCGAAATACGCACTCAGCGCAGCCACTGACGACCTGAGCTTCCGTCCGATCAACCCGCCAGATACCGCGCGGCGCGCGGCCGGAGCGACGCCGAAGTAGACTCGGACCAGATGTCCTCGGAGATCAAGGAATACGTGCAGCACGTTTCAGTGCCCGTGGCCGAGGAGACGACCGGGCGAGCCGCTGCGGACTCTCGGGATCTCCGACCGCGTGATACGCGACGTGTCGCTCGATCGTCGCGACGGCGGCATCGTCGCGACCGCCATCGGCGGTGACATCGGGGGCCAGCGGCGGTTCGTACGGTACACCGACACCCGGCAACCGCGGCGCATCGCCCGCGCGGGCGCGCGCATACAGGCCCTTCGTGTCGCGCGCCTCGCAATCGGCGAGCGGCGTCCGCACCCAGACTTCGAGGTAGCGCGGCGCGCCGGTGCGGGCGGTGGATCGGTGCGTCCTCCGCGGCGCCGTCGCGGCGACGAGTACGACGTGGCCCTGGCGGGCAAGGAGCGCCGCGAGCGCGGTGAGGCGCCGGTAGAAGTCGTCGCGATCGGCGTCGTCGTACCGATCGGAGCCGAGCACGACGCGAAGCTCGTCGCTGTCGAGGACTACGCACGACTGATGAGATGCCGCGAGCCGGTCGCGGACGCGAGCCGCGAGCGTCGACTTGCCCGACTGCGGGAGCCCGGTGAACCACACGACGATCCCGGTCACGGGAACAGCTCCTCGGCCCACGCCGGGTCGAACCGATGCGCATCGAGCGCGCGCTCTGCGAGCCCGAGCAACGCGTCACGGCCGTGCTCGCTCAGCACCGGATAGAACCTCGGGTTGCAGACGACCAGCGCGCGCCAGGCGAAGAACAGCGGCGCGCATGCGAGAAGGCCGTCGTCGGATCGCTCCGCCGCATACGTGTCCCAGAATCGGCGCCACAGCACGCCGAGGCCGCGCCGCCATGCACCGCGCGCGTCGAGCGCGAACAGCACGTAGTTGATCACCATCGCCGTGACATCGTCCGCCGGATCGCCGCAGCCACCCCGGCTCGCGTCGAGCAACGTGAAGTGAACGCCCTCGTCGAACACGACGTTGAACGGGTGGAAGTCGCCGTGCGTTCGGACGAGCCGCTGCTCGCTGCCGCGCAGCCTCCAGCGCCACGTCGCGCAGCGGTGCTCGATCGCCTGCAAGCGTTCGGCGCTGGCGCTGGGCACGTCCAGCGGGTAGCCGTCGACGATGCCGTAGATGCCTTCGCCGCTTCCGACCAGATCGCGAATCGCGCGCCGGTAGCGCGGTGGGTCTGCAATCGGAGCGTGCAACCCGGCCAGGAGTCGCGCGAGTGCGGTTACGCGTGCGAGATCCAGATCGGTTGCGACGTGGTCCCGCGCGATCCGGCGCAGGTCATCCGCGTAGATCGCGCCGCGCGCGTAGTCCGTGATCAGGTAGTACTCGCCGCCGTCGCGGACCGAGATCAGCTCGCCATCGGCCGCGATCGTGCCGACGTCGATCGCCTCGACGTGCTCGCACATGCGAGCGAAGTCGTCGTACGCGAGCAGCATGTTCGCGGCGCGATCCGCGCGCCGATCATGACCGAACTCGTTCGCGGAAGCGACGCGCCAGACGAGCTCGCGGACTTCGCCGCGCTCGCTGTTCAGGACGATGCGGACCGGCAAACCGTAGCCCGCCGCCTTCGTCGTCGCGTTTGTGCTCGCGCCGCTGTCGGGTGCCATGGGCTCGATTGCGGCCATCCGGAACCCCGGATACAGCCGTGCGAGATGCTCGCGCAGACGTGGAGAGACCGGACCGTCGGAAGCCACGCGATAAACCTCATGCAGTGGTCGTGCCCATCGGGCCCACCGTGCGACGCAAAGGATGCGCGCGCGGCTGTTGTCGCTCGCTCAGGGCGCCGGCTTGGCAGTGTCACGCACGCGCAGAGACTCGCGATCACGAGTGGCGCAATTGTCTGCATCACGGCACACCGCCCACGTAGGTGCCGACCTCATCGATCGTGAGCGCGATCGTCCCGAAGAGGCCGGCGAACGCCGCAAACGCGGCTGCGATCGTCGTATGGGGCGCATCGAACAACGGATCGGGCCCGAACCACGCGTCGATCATAGCGGGATCGAGTGCGAACAAGCTCGCCGACAGGAAATACAGCGCAGCGAGCCCGCACACGTGACGGCCTGATGGCCAGAGTGATATCGACGACTCCGTCATTTCTCTCAGGATAAATGCAGTGGGCGTGCCGCGTGGTCGGCGCGCACATGCGTGCAAGTAGTCGCCATCGAACGCAGATCCTGCGCGTTCGGCGCCTGGGACTGCGGCGAATGCGCGGTCCAGATCGTGCGTGGATTCGGTGACACGCGCGATGCAGACCGACCAGGATTCCGAGAGGAAAGCGGTCGTCGGCGCGGCACTCGGGACGCGTGACGTCGACGGTGTCGTGGACAAACGACGTCAAGCTGCCGGTCACAGCCTGACGATGTGAGCGCGTGCGCTCGTCGCACGCGCTCACGCACGGCGCGCCGCACGCGCGACGCGGGGATCGCAGCTCGGCGTGTTCACGCTGGGCGAGCCGCCAGTACGCGAACATCGAGAGCCCGGACATCAAGAGCAGCTCTACCGAGAAGACGATGACGACGTTACCGGCCACGCCAAGCATGCCGAACGCCTCACAGATGACGGCGAGTGCTAGCAGAGCGATCGAGGGTGAACCTGGCAGACCTCCTGTTGCAAACGTCGATATCGGCCACGTGCGGTTCGGTGCGCTCGGCCGTCGCCGCCGCGCCGGCGAGCGCGGCCGCGATCGTGTCCGCGAACTGGTGGACATCGGTCCAGTCCGTGCGACGTGTTGTGGTGCCGTGAGCCCGGGCTGCTCCCACCCACGTCACGAACCTCAGCAGCAGGCCGTCGCGCGGAAACGGCTCACCGCCGGCGAACGCGGCGGCCAAGTCTGGCTGCCAATCGAGCGTTCGCAAGAATTGTTCGAGGAACCCACCGGGGGCGTGGTCGCGGAGCGTGCCCGAGTCGCTCACGGTGAACAGCGCCGACCGCACGCCGACAAGCGCGGTGCGATTGTCCTCGACGTACCTTCCGATCCGTCGGGTCTCGGGCCCGAAGAGCATCGGCGACCCGAGGACAACGACGTCGTAGTCTTGCGGCGGCGGCATCGTCCCCGCGCTCGCGTCGCCGATCTCGACGGCAAATCCGTGGTTACGCAGTCGCCGTGCGACGGCGTCTGCGATCACGTGGGTGTGGTGTTGCCTGGCCGCGTAAACGATCAAGATGCGCCCACGATGATCCGAT
>JAYVWH010000138.1:0-9252 GCA_043786265.1 Kofleriaceae bacterium
GCCTGCAGTACTACTTCCGCGCCGGCGTGTCGGGCGATGCGGCGCTGCTCGCAGGCGTGAAGCCGTGCTTCGCCGGCATCGATCTCGGCGCGTGCTTGCCGGCAGAGGACACGTCCTATTGCGTCCCGGTCATGGGCTACGAGGCCTGGCACGACGGCATCGCAGGCGTCATCCGCGGCTTCGCAGCGCGCTACCCCCAGCTCCCCCTCGTGATCACCGAGGCCGGCATCGCGAGCACGAGCGGTACTCGCCGCGCCGAGAACATCGTGCGCATCCTCGAGGCGGTCAACCGGGTGCGCGACGAGGGCGCGGACATCCGCGGCTACTACCACTGGAGCCTCACCGACAACTTCGAGTGGGCCGAGGGTTTCAACCCACGGTTCGGCCTCTACAACGTGGACTACTCCACCTACAACCGAACGCCGACCGAAGGCGCCGATGTCTACAAGGAGATCGTCGGCGCACGCGCGGTGACGAAGGAGCAGCGCGAGAAGTACGGCGGCACTGGCTCGATGACGTCGGAGCCCAACGTAACGCCCGATCCCTATTGTTCGAAGACGGTGCCCTGAGCTTCCGATGGAACCGCTCGCGATCATGATCGGCGGACTGCTCGCGTCGAGCCTGTACGTGTTCGCATTCCGGCGCAAAGGTCGCGTCGGGGGCACGATGATCGGTGCGCGTGTGATCGAGGTACTGTCTGCCGGCGCGCCCGCAGAGGTGTTCGCCACGATCGCTGCGATCGGACCGCCCCACACCGTCGACGATCAGGATAGCGAGAAGCTCGTACTTGTTCTGTCGTCGCGGCCGTCGATCTGGAGCTACGGCTTTCTGTATCCGGTCGTGATCAGGCCCGGCGAGAGCGGCGGCAGCGTGGTTGCGATCGGCGTGCACTCGCGACTGATCCACGTCGGCCCCGGCATGGGCCACGCACACGAGCGCTGCGCGAAGGCGATCGGCGCCTTGCTGACCGTGCCCCCTGCCCGCGTGACCTAAGCGAGCCTGGACATCGCGCGCGCGAACTGTGCCACCAGCGCGGCAACCCGTGCGGGCGCACCCACGGCATCACCGGCCGCGACCTGATCGACGAGCGCACTGCCGACGACAACACCGTCCGCGACCACCGCGAACCGCGCCGCATCGGCCGGCGTACGGATGCCAAAGCCGACCGCCACCGGTGCCCTCGACGCCTCGCGGATCATCGCGAGGCGCGCGGGGTCGACGGGCGCCGCCGCACGCACACCGGTGACACCGGTCAGCGAGATGTAATAGACAAACGGCGCGTTGACGCCGCCGAGTCGCGCGATGCGCTCGGGCGTCGACGTCGGCGCCACGAGCGGGATCACATCAATACCCTTGGCGGCGAGCGGCAGTGCGAGCTCGCCGATCTCGTCGATCGGCAAGTCGACCGTGAGCACCGCATCGATCCCGGCGGCGGCCGCGCGCTGCGCGAATGCCTCCTGCCCCATCACGAACAGCGGGTTGTAATAGCCGAACAGCACGACCGGCGTGGTGATGCCGCGCTTGCGCAGCTCCGCGACCGCATCGATCGCACCCGGCAGGCTGCCACCGGCGAGTAGCGCTCGCTCCATCGCGCGCTGGATCGACGGGCCATCCGCGGACGGATCCGAGAACGGCACCCCGAGCTCGATGACATCGGCACCGGCGCGGCACGCAGCCTCGACGATGGCAATCGACGTCTGCGGATCCGGATCGGCGAATGTCAGGTAAGCGACGAGCGCGGCGCGCTTCTCCACAGCGGCGCGATCGAACGCGGCGCGCAGGCGAGTCACGACGACTGCCTCCGCTGCGCGATCGTGACCATGTCCTTGTCGCCGCGCCCGGACAGGCCGAGGATCACGATCGCATCGCGCCTGGCGACGGTCTTGACGACTTCATCGAGCGCCGCCACGGCGTGGGCCGTCTCGAGTGCGCACAGGATCCCCTCGGTGCGTGCGAGGCGCTCGATCGCCGCGAGCGCGTCGTCGTCGGTACGCGACATGTACATCACCGCGCCCTGGTCTTTCCAGTACGAGTGTTCGGGGCCCACGCCGGGGTAGTCCAGGCCCGCACTGATCGAGTGCGCGTGCGCGATCTGACCGAGCCGTGCCTCATCGGTGTGAGTCAGCACGTAGCTCTTGCTGCCATGGAGCACGCCGACGCGGCCCGCGGTGAGCGTCGCGGCGTGGCGGTCCGTCGAGATTCCATCACCGGCCGCCTCCACGCCGAAAATCCGCGTGGTCCCGTTGCCGATGAACGGGACGAACAGGCCGGCTGCGTTCGACCCGCCACCGACACATGCGATCAGCGCGTCGGGGCCGCGACCGGCCTGCGCCTGGATCTGCGCCTTCGCTTCGCGGCCGATCACCGACTGCAGATCGCGCACCATCCACGGATACGGGTGCGGGCCTGCCACCGAGCCGATCAGATAGAACGTCTCGCCGACGTTGGTGACCCAGTCACGCAGCGCCTCGTTCATCGCGTCCTTGAGCGTGCGCGTCCCACTCGACACCGCGTGGACCTGTGCACCGAGCAGCTTCATGCGCTCGACGTTGAGCGACTGCCGCACCACATCCTCGGCGCCCATGTAGATCTCGCAGGGCAGCCCGAACAGCGCGGCGACGGTTGCCGTCGCGACGCCGTGCTGACCCGCGCCGGTCTCGGCGATCAACCGCTTCTTGCCCATACGGCGCGCGAGCACCGCCTGGCCGATGCAGTTATTGATCTTGTGCGCACCCGTGTGATTGAGGTCCTCGCGCTTGAGATAGACCTGCGCACCGACCGCAGCCGACAGACGCTGCGCGTGATACAGGCGCGACGGGCGACCGACGTAGTTTGCGAGTAGATCGTCGACCTCGGCCCAGAACCCGTGATCGCCGCGTGCGGTGCGCCAGGCGACATCGAGCTCGTTGATCGCGGGCATCAACGTCTCCGCGACATACTGACCGCCGAACTCGCCGAAGCGGCCATTGACCGGTTCGGGCAGGGCTGCGATCTCGTCGACGGTGGACATCGCTGGTTTCGGTACCACGTTCACTGTCGGGCGCCCAGCCGCGCAGCGCCGATGAACGCGTCGAGCTTCGCGCCATCCTTGATGCCAGGCGCCGTCTCGATCCCGGACGCGACGTCGACCGCCCACGGCTCGACCTGTTCGATCGCGCCTCCGACGTTCTCGGGCGTGAGGCCGCCCGCGAGCACGATCGACAGCTTTGGAAATCGTTGGCGAGCCTCGCGCGCGAGCTTCCAGTCGAACTGCGCGCCCGCCCCGCCGCGGCCCGGCGTCGGCGCATCGAGGAGGATCGCCTCGGCGGACCACGCGTCTAGGTTCGAGATGTCCTTCGCCGAGCGCACGGCGACGGCCTTCCACACCGGCCGGTACACAGCGAGCGAGACGCGCTTCACAAACTCCGGATCCTCGTCGCCGTGGAGCTGGATGATGTCGAGGTCGACCGTTGCCGTGATCGCCTGGATGTCCTCGAGCCTTGGATCGACGAACACACCGACGAGCTTGGCGGTGCCGGTGGACCGGATGATCGACGACAGCATCGGCCCGCGCTCGGGAGCGACATAACGCTTCGATTTGGGCCAGAAGTTGAGCCCGATAAAATCGACACCTGACGAGCCGACGCGAGCCGCATCATCAGGGAGCGTGACGCCGCAGACCTTGATACGCGTCACCGCGCCACCTGATCGAGGAGCGTTCGCAGCGCATCGCCTGGCGACGGCGCACGCATCAGGTGCTCGCCGATCAACACCGCATGTGCGCCGGCATCGCCGAGCTCGCGAATATCCACGGCCGTCCGGATGCCGCTCTCCCCGACGAGAATGGTCCCCGCTGGCACACGCGGAGCGATCGTGGCGGTGAGCGACATATCGATCGAGAACGAGCGAAGATCGCGATGATTGACACCGAGCAACGTCGCACCGATCCGCAGCGCGACCTCGGCCTCGTCCATCGTGTGGACCTCGACGAGCGCGTCGAGGTTGTAGCTCGCCGCGAGCCCCATGAGCTCGATCAGCTGGGCCTCGTCGAGTGCCGCGACGATCAGGAGGATCGCGTCGGCGCCGGCGGCGCGAGCTTCTGCGATCTGGTAGCCGTCGACGATGAAGTCCTTGCGCAACAGCGGCGGCGAGCACGCGGCGCGGACGCGCGCGAGGAACGCGAGGTCGCCGTCGAAGAATTGCTTGTCGGTGAGCACCGAGATCGCCGCCGCTCCGTTGCGCGCGTAGTCGCGCCCGATCTCTGCCGGATCCGCATCGACCCGGATCGGCCCTGCCGACGGAGACGCGCGCTTGATCTCTGCGAGCACGCGCACCGGTGCACCTGTCGGGCGACGCAGCGCCTCGGCGAACGGCCGCACCGGCCCCGCTGCGTTCGCCGCTGCCTCGACCTCGGCGAGCGGTCGCAACCGCTTCGCGTGCGCGACCTCGTCGCGCTTCACCGTGAGAATGCGATCGAGGATCGTCACTCGACCCCGACGAAGTCGGCCGGCGACAGGCGCGCCAGCTCGGCGTGATCGGAGCCGGTGTTCTGACTGACCTCGCGCCACTTGTGGAGGACGAGACGTGCCGCGCCGTTACTCGCCGTCGCCGCGGCGCGTTTGTAGTGCTCGGGCAGTCGACCGAGATCGAGCACGCTCTCCTCGAGCAGCTCGAGGCCGAGCGCAGCACACATCGAGGATGCCGCAAGCACCGCCGCGTAGGGCTGCCCGGTTCTGATGTCGCGCCCAGCGATCACTCGGCGCAGTACAGCGGCGTTATGCTCCGCATCGCCGCCGGCGAGGCCACCGGGATCGTGGTCGTCGATGCCGAACGTGCGCGGGCTGATCGCGAGCGCGCGCACAATTCCTTCGTCGGCGTCCCAGATCGCGACGTGCGTGTCGCCGCGGACCGCAATCTCATCCAGGCCGCCCGCACCGTGAACGACCGCTGCGCGACGCAGCCCGAGCGCTCCAAGCGCAGCAGCGACCGGCTCGCACCAGCGCGCATCGTAGACGCCCACCACCTGGTGCCGCACCTGCGCCGGGTTGGTCAACGGCCCGAGCAGATTGAAGATGGTCCGCGTGCCGAGCTCCTTGCGGGCGGGCCCGACATGACGAGTGGCCGCGTGAAACCGCGGTGCGAACGCAAAGCCAATACCGGCGATCGCCATGCAGCGCTCGACGACGGGAGCCTCGGCATCGGTCGTGACACCGAGCGCGTCGAGAACATCGGACGAACCACATTTCGACGACTGCGCCCGATTGCCGTGCTTGGCCACGACGCCACCGCAAGCTGCGATCAGGACCGCGGCAAGCGTCGAGACGTTGACCGTGCCTGCACCGTCGCCGCCCGTACCGCACGTGTCGATGCCGCGCTCGGGCGAGGGACACGTCAACGGCGCAGCGCGGGTGCGCATCGCGGAAGCGGCTCCGACGAGCTCGTCGACGGCCTCACCCTTGGCGCGCAGTGCGATGAGGAAGCCGCCGATCTGCGCGGCGGTCGCCTGGCCGTCCATGATCTGGCCGACGACCTCGGCCATCTCGGCACGCGACAGGTCCTGCTTGTCGAGCGCACGGCCGATCGCGCGCACGATCGGCGCCGTCACCTGGCCGCTCCGCGTGCGCGCTCGAGGAAGTTGGCGAGCAGCTTTTTTCCGGCCGTCGTCATGATCGATTCGGGATGGAACTGCACACCCTCGACGAGGTGCTCCTTGTGGCGCACTCCCATGATCTCGTCCTCCCAGGTCTTCGCCGTAACTTCGAGGACCTCGGGGAGCGACTCGGGCGCGATCACGAGTGAGTGGTAGCGGGTGGCGATGAACGGATTCTCGACGCCCGCGAACAGGCCCTTCTCGTCATGGAAAATCTTCGATGTCTTGCCGTGCATGACCTTGGGCGCGCGCACGATCCGGCCGCCGAACACCTGACCGATGCTCTGATGGCCGAGGCACACGCCGAGGAGGGGAATCTTGCCGGCAAACGTCCGGATCACATCCATCGAGATGCCCGCCTCGTTCGGCGTGCACGGGCCCGGCGAGACCACGATCGCATCGGGCTTGCGCAGCGCGATCGCTTCGACGCTGATCGCATCGTTTCGCTCGACGGTGACGTTCGCGCCGAGCTCACCGAGGTACTGCGCGAGGTTGTAGGTGAAGGAGTCGTAGTTATCGATGAGGAGGACGTTCATGTGGCCTCGCGTGCGGTGCGGGCCATCGCCACGGCGCGCAGGACTGCGCGCGCCTTGTTGACGGTCTCCTGGTACTCGAGCTCGGGGACCGAGTCTGCAACGAGCCCTGCGCCTGCCTGCACGTAAATGGTGTCGCCCTGGCTGACCAGCGTCCGGATCGCGATCGCGAGATCGAGATTGCCGGTGTAGCTGACATAGCCGACCGCTCCGCCATAGATACCGCGCTGGTGCGGCTCGAGCTCGTCGATGATCTCCATCGCACGAATCTTCGGTGCGCCCGACAGCGTACCGGCCGGGAACGCTGCGCGCAGGACGTCGAGCCACGTCTTGCCCTTCGCGAGCGTGCCGACGACGTGCGACGTCATGTGCATGACGTGCGAGTAGCGCTCGACGACCATCTGCTCGACGACGACTACACTGCCGACCTCGGCCACGCGGCCGACATCGTTGCGACCGAGATCGATCAGCATCAAGTGCTCGGCGCGCTCCTTCGGATCGGCGAGCATCTCCTCGGCAAGGCGATCGTCCTCGGCGGCGGTACGGCCACGATGCCGGGTACCGGCAATCGGACGCACCTCGACGCGACCATCGGACAGGCGAACGAGCGTCTCCGGGGACGCACCGGTCACGCGCGCCTCCGGGAACTGGAGGTGGAACATGTAGGGCGACGGGTTGATGACGCGGAGCGCGCGGTAGACGTCGAGCGCGCGCGCACCTGCGGCAGGCTCGGAGAAACGCTGCGACAGCACTACCTGAAAAGCGTCGCCGGCAAGGATGTACTCCTTCACCCGATCGACGGCAGCGACATACTCGTCACGGGTGAACGAGGACGGCGGCGTGACCGGGGTGTCGCGTTCGCCAGCGCGCGGTGCCTCGAGCTCGGGGAGCGGGCGGCGTGGTGCGCGCAGGGTGGCCACGATCGCGTCGATGCGCGCACAGGCGCGGTCATACGCGGCCTCGGCCTTCTCGGGGCGCGCGACGTACGGCGTGGCGACAACTTTCAGGGTCTGGCGCAGGTTGTCGAAGATCAGCAGCGTGTCGGTGACGACCATCGCGAGCGGCGGCAGCTCGAGCCCGGGCCGTGCGCGCGCCGGAAGGTCTTCGAACGCACGGACGCAGTCGTAGGCGATCCAGCCCACAGCGCCGCCCCAGAACCGCGGTAGTCCGGCGACCTCGACCGGGCGCATCTCTCCGAGCACTTCCGACAGCGCCTGTGTCGGATCGGCCGTCTCCCATTCCGCATGGCGTGGAGGTCCCCCGCCGTCGACGTCGTACCAGGTGACGGCGGCCTTGCCGGCCTGCCATTTCACGACAGCGCGCGGCGCGACGCCAACGAACGAGTACGCTGCCCAGGTCGCCCCGCCGACGACGGACTCGAGCAAAAACGAATATTCGCCCGCTCCCAGGGCGGCGTAGGCCGAGACCGGCGTATCGCTATCAGCGAGCAGCTCGCGGTAGACCGGGATCAGATTGCCGCGCGAAGCCGCCGCAACGAACTCCTCGCGGCTTGGTGTGTACATGACCAGCCCCGGTTATAGCCCATCGTTCGTGGCTCGCGGTGACACTGGACCGCGCCGCGCGACGTACAATGAGAGCGCCGTGGACGCCGGCTCCTCATCGAGCAGTTACGAGATTCTCCTGAAGCTTGCCGAAGGCGGCATGGCGGAGATCTTCCTCGCGCGCTCGGTGACGGGGGCGGGTGTCGAGCGGATCGTCGTGCTCAAGCGCGTCCTGCGCAATGCGGCCCAGGACGAGCAGCTCGTGCGGCTGTTCATCGATGAGGGCCGTCTGGCGGCCCAGCTGCAGCATCCCAACGTCGTGCAGGTCTACGACGTCGGCAAGCTCGGCGGCTCGTACTTCATCTCGATGGAGTACGTGCACGGCGAGACGCTGCGCGACCTGTTGCTGCTCGCCCGTCACCAGGGCGTCAAGCTCCCGATCGCGACGGTGATGACGATCGCGGCCGGTGCGGCAGCAGGCCTCCATCACGCCCACGACCGCCGTGGCACCAATGGCAAGTCGCTCAACATCGTCCACGCGGACGTATCGCCGTCGAACTTGATGATCACGCGCGAGGGCGTCGTGAAGATCGTCGACTTCGGCATCGCGAAGGCCGCGCACACGCTCGAATCCGATCGGACCGTACAAGGAAAGCTCTGCTACATGTCCCCGGAGCAGGTGCGCTCGCAGCCGCTCGACCGGCGCAGCGATCTGTTCTCGCTCGGGATCGTGCTGTGGGAGCTACTCACGTTGCAGGGCCTGTTCCGCGCCGATAGTGACTTCAACGTGATGGACGCGATCATCAACCAGCCGTCCCCTGCCCCGTCGCAGTACCGCCTCGATGTCCCCCGCGAGATCGACGAGATCGTGCTGCGTCTCCTCGCGAAGGATCCGCGCAACCGCTACCAGAGTGCTTCGGACCTGGTCGATGCGATCGAGATCGCCGCGATGCGCATGAGCACGTTGCTCTCGACCGCGAGCGTCGCGCGCCAGTTGAAGGAGTGGTTTGGCGTCAAACCCGAGCCCTGGTTCGAGCAGAGTACGAACGGGACGTTCCGACGGGTCGTGGTCGACGCGGAGCCGGTGCCCAGAGACCTGTCGATGACGATCGCAGGCCCGATCAATCCGGTCGACGACATCCTCGACACGATGCGACCCGCGAACGTGCGGGCGACCTCGATCGCGGGCGCAGCGGGCTGGGATAACCCGACGGTCGAGGATCTCGAGTCCTTTCGGGACCGCCTGTTCCAGGCCGCACGTGAACGCAAGACTCCCAACCCGGTCGCAACGCCCCCACATGGCATCGTCGTCGAGAGTCGCAAAGCGCGCGACGACGCGACGCCTCCGCCTGCACCAGCACCACCACCGGCAACGTGGCAGCAGCCCGCCTACCAGGCGTCACAAGCGGCACCGCGCAACCAGGTTCCCCCGCCAAGCTCGCCGCAAACCGAGATCACGGATCAGCTCCGCACGAAGCCGCCGAGCCCGCGAACGCCGACTGCGCCGCCTCCGGCTTCGTCGTGGCGGCGGCAAGAGAACACGCGCTCGCCGGTGCCGATGATCTTGATGGGGGTCCTGCTCACCGTG
>JAYVWH010000139.1:0-2711 GCA_043786265.1 Kofleriaceae bacterium
CCGTCTGGCCCTCCATCTTGAGGTCCGTGATCACGAAGTCCGCGCGCTTCTGCTTGATCGCACCGGTGAACGAGCCCTTCTCGTGGCCGAACAGCTCGCTCTCGAGCAGTGTCTCGGTGAGTGCGCCGCAGTTGACCTTGATGAACGGCCCGTTTGCGCGCTTGCTCAGGCGATGGATCGCGCGCGCGACGAGCTCCTTGCCGGTGCCGCTCTCGCCGGCGATGAACACCGTGGTGTCGCTGACCGCGACCTTCTCGATCGTGCGGCGCACGACCGCCATCTTCTCGCCGGCGCCGACCATCTCTGCGAACTTCGCCTCGGTCTCGCCACGGAAGTACTCGACGTGGGCATCTGCCTTGCGCCGGCCCCGCTTCGTCGCGCAGACCTCGAGGGCGCGCGCGACCTTGAGCTTGACGACCTCGGTCTGGATCGGCTTCGTCAAGAAGTCGAACGCGCCAAGCTTCATCGCCTCGACGGCGGTCTCGACCGTGCCAAACCCCGTGATGATCATGATCGGCACGTCGGGATCCATCGCGCTGATGTTCTTCAGAACATCGACGCCCGTCTGGCCCTCCATCTTGAGGTCCGTGATCACGAAGTCCGCGCGCTTCTGCTTGAACGCAGCGACCCCGGCTGCGCCGCTGGATGCGGTGATTGCATCGTGGCCGAGCTTCTTCACCGTGATCGCGAGGCCTTCGCGGATCGTGTCGTTGTCGTCGATGATCAGGATCGTCGCCATGCGCGATCGCATGGTACACGCTCGCTACGCGGGCAGGACGATCGAGAACGTGGTCTCGCCGCCGGCGCTCGCGATTTCAATCCGGCCGCCATGATCGACGGCGATGTCGCGGGCGAACGCGAGGCCCAGGCCGGTGCCCTTCTCGCGCGTCGTGTAGAACGGCTCGAACAGCTTCCCGCTCGTCTCGGGCGCGATCTCCTTGCCGCGGTTCCACACCGAGACCCAGTGCTCGTTGTTCTCGGCGCGTGCGGACAGCTTCACGGCATCCTTGCCGGTGTGACCGGCGGCGCTCGCTGCCTGCACGGCATTGCGCGCGAGGTTCAGCAGCGCCCGTCGCAGCTGTGCCTTGTCGGCGCTGACGTACGCCGGGATGTCTCCCTCGATCATGACTTCCATGTCCGCGGTGGTCGCCATCTGCGCGACCTCGGACAGGAGCTCGGGCAGGGGGACCTGCGCGAGCTCGGGCCGCGGGCGCCGGGCGTACTCGAGGAAGTCGTTGACGACGCGCTCGAGGTAGCCGAGCTCGCGCTGGATCTTCTCGACGTGCGAGCGGCGCTCGTCGGGGGCAGGGAGCTCGTCCTTGAGGATGTCGGCGAACAGGGTCATGCCCGCGAGCGGATTGCGTACCTCGTGCGCGATACCGGCGAGCATCTGCTGCATCTTCGCGTCGCGCTCGGCGAGCTGGCAGCGCATTCGCTCCATCGTGTCGCCGAGGAGGCCGAGCTCGTCACGAGTCTTGACGGTGACGGGCTCGCGCAGGTCACCGGCACCGATCCGCTCCGCAGCCACCGCGAGCCGGCGTACGTTGCGCGTGATCAGCAGCGTGGCGATCACGGCAGCGAGCAAGCTGACAATCGCGAGGCCCGCACCCCATGCGAGCAAGCGGCTGCGCAGCGCGGCGAGGCTGTCGAAGTACGACGCGGAGGCCTGCGCCCCGACGGCGAGCACGGGTGTCTTGTCTGCGCCGCTACCGGATAGCGGTGCGTAGCCGGTCTTGTACCAGACGCCATCGTTGCCTTCGAACGTGACCGAGCTGGCGACCTTGCTGTGGTCGAACACGCGCGCTAGCTCGGTGCGATCGAGCTTCGCGCGATGGTTCGGCGTGCCGATCGCGACGGCTTCGCCGGTGTCTCCGCGGGTCTCGTACTGGTGATCGATCAGGAACAATCGCGCACCGGTCGCCGTGCCGATCGCCGTGAGCCGCGCGACAGCCTGCTTGTACAGCTCGTTGGTCTCGTCGCCCTCGGTGAGCTCGCTGAGATACTTGGGATCGCGGATCTGGGTCGCGGCCGACGCGGCGATTGCGGTGAGCCGATGACCGAGCTCGGCGTCGAGATCGTGGCGACTGACCTCGTACGCGACGACCGCGAATACGCTGAACAGCAGCACCACGGGTACGACGAGCGCACCGACGAGCTTGACGAGGATCGTCGCGCGCAGCCGCACGACTGGGCCTACTTGCCCTTCGGGCGCCTGAGCGGTGGCCGCTTCGGCGGCCGCTTCGGCGTGGTACCGGCGTCGTGCGTGCGGGGCAGGCCTGCATCACGGACACCCGCGTCGCGGACGCCGGCATCGACACGATGCACGGCAGCGTCGGCCGGCGATGTCACCGGCTCGCTCGCGTCCGCGGGCTCGACCTGGGCGTCGGGGGTGGGCGCGGTCTCGCTCGCGGAGTTTCCGCAAGCGCGCATCGCGAGCAGTCCGGCGACGACGATCACGACACCCACGCCGATGATCACGAGCGGCCGCGAACCGCCGCGTGGGTCGATCTGCTCCTGAGACGGATCGTAATGCGCGGGCGTGACGTGGCTTGTCGGATCGCCGCGCATCGGCTGTTGGAAGCCGGCGGCGATCGCTGCGGGGTCTACACCCGCGAACTGTCCGGGCGGCGTGTTGCCCGCCATCGGCGGCCCGGGCGGCATCGGCGGTGATCCAGGCGGCGTGACATCGCGCATGCCCGGGGCGCCCGGCA
>JAYVWH010000140.1:0-4919 GCA_043786265.1 Kofleriaceae bacterium
CGTTCGGCAACAACGCCGTGTGGCACGCTGCTTGGCGCAGCCGGAGCAGTGCCTCGAGCGCGGCCATCACGCCACCGCCGGATTCGAGCAGCTTCACGATGTCGCGCTGCGTGGCGGCGCGGATCGTGTCGTACGTGACGCGCTCGTGCTCGTCGAGCTCGACGTACATGATCGCGTCGGTACGCGGCGGCAGTTCTTTGGCGACCTCGCGCTTCATGCGCCGCAGGACGAACGGACGGATGCGATCGCGCAACCGTGCGGCGGCGGACTGATCACCGAGGCCGATCGGCTCGGCCCAGCGATCCTGGAAATCGGCGCGCCCACCGAGGAGGCCGGGATTCGTGAAGTGCAGCTGCGACCACAGCTCGTCGAGTCGGTTCTCGACGGGCGTACCGGATAGCGTGATGCGCCAGTCACCCTTGAGCTTGTAGGCGGCGCGCGCGACCTGCGAGTCCGGGTTCTTGATCGTCTGCGATTCGTCGAGAATGATCGTCTTCCACTCGACGGCGGAGATCTCGTCGATGTCGATGCGCAGGATCGGATAGCTCGTCAGGATCACGTCCGCCTTCGGGTCGAGCTCGCGCTTGGTGCCGGCGTACGTCGAGACCTTGAGGTCGGGGCGGAACTTCTCGGTCTCCGCGAGCCAGTTGAACAGCACCGACTTCGGCGCGACGACGAGCGTCTGCCCCTTGCCAGCGTCGAGAGCGGCGAGCGCCTGGATCGTCTTGCCAAGACCCATGTCGTCGGCAAGCACACAGCCCAGGCCCGCGTTGCGGCAGAAGTGCAGCCAGTCGACACCGGAGGCCTGGTACGGACGCAGCTCGCCGATGAAGCCCTTCGGGATCTTCGACTTCGGGATCCCCTCGAACCCCTCGAGCAGCGGCTTCAAGCGGTCGAGCTCGGGCGGCGGCGGCTGATCGAGACCTTCCGCGAGGCGCGCGAGATCTGGCAGCGCGTACATCGGCACCTTGTGGTCGCCCGTCCGGGACGCGAGCAGATCTGCGAGTCGCTCGCCGTGGACGTCGAACCACTCCTTGGGCACGCGGCCCCAGCCGCCGCCCTCGAGCGGCACGACATCGATGCCCGCTTGCCACGCACGCAGCGCGGCGCCGATCGACGCTCCGCGCTGACCATCACCGACGACGTTGACGTCGACCTTGCGCCCGTTGATCTTGAGCTCGACCTGGAGCTCGATCGGCTTGACGCCGCCGGCCGCCTTCGCGTCGAGGCGCAGCCAACCGCCGAGTCCCGTTTGCATCGCGAACGCTTCGCGGCCCGTCAGCTCGACGCGCCGACCCGGCACCATGTTGAGCTCGTCGCGCAGACGGTGAATGAGCCGGCGCTCTGCATCCTCATCGCGGATCGGCAGCGTGCCGCTGATGTGAACGAGCGAGCGACCATCGACGCGCGCACGCGGCGGATCGCCGTAGACGAGCGTCGGGAACACGACGAGCTTATCGCCATCCTGCGCGACCTCGAACTGCATGCGCGGCTGCTCGCGCGCGCCGATCTTCGGCAGCTGCTTCGCTCGGATCTCGACCGGGATGCGCTGTGCGAGTGCGGGCAGCGTCTTGGCGCTGAGCTCGGGCAACGCATTGCGAGTCACATCGAAGATCTGCGGCAACTTCTCGAGGCGCGGTCCCGTGAGATCCATCGCCCCGATCGGCCGCAGTACGTTGTCCTTCGTTCGCACCACGCCGACGGCCGCCAGCTCCGCGACGATCGGATCTGCGCCGATGCGAACACGCACGCCATCGCCCCAGTCCTCGACGATCGCGCGTGGCAGTACCGGATCGCTGCTCGTCTTGACGGGCTCGCCCTTCCACTGCACGTCGCGTGCTTCAGCGAGCGCTTCGAGCAGCCGATCGAGCTTTTCGCCAGAGACCGGAATGCTGCGCGCTCCGAGCAGACGATCGACGACGAGATCTGCCTCGGTCGTCGCGATGTGGGAGGCCTTGCCCTTGGCGACCATCGTGAGAAGCGAGCCCGCCAGCGGCTCGGTTGCATCGCCGCGGACGAGCACGCGCGTGATCTTGATCCCGCCCGGATCAGGCTCGAGCAGGTAGCGCACCGGGGCGAGCGTCGTGGTCGACGTCGTCATGGCGCTCTCACCTTCGTGCGCGAGGACCGCGGCAACCACATGCGAGCACACCGCCTCGCGGCTCGTGCAGCTGCACTGCCACTCGCCGCTGTCGACGTCGATGACGACCTCGAACGGGATCGGCCGGCCGGGCACACGGACCTCCAGCTCGATCTCGTCGCCTTTTTTACCCCGGGCCATCACCCGCTTATCGCGAGCGAGAGTGACGCCCTGAGTCCAAGTGCGTTCGGTGGCCTCGGCCTTTACTGCTTCGCGAAGAGACACCAGGGGTTGCATCTACCACGCAAGCACCCGCTCCGCCTCGCTAACACCCCCCAAAGGCATGGTAGGGTTGCGAGCGCATGGCGGGGGACACCGGCGATGACGCGGAGGACGCCACCCTGGTGGCCGCGATGGCCCGTGGCGACCGCAACGCCCTTGCCAAGCTCTACGAGCGACACTCGGGGATTCTCCTCGGGTTGGCCCTCCGGATCGTCCGCGAGCGCCGCGAGGCGGAGGACCTGCTACACGACGTCCTCCTGGAAGCCTGGAGAGCCGCTAAGGATTTTGATCCGAAACGCGGCCGGGTTCGTACCTGGTTGGCTATCCGTATGCGCTCACGAGCCCTCGACCTCCAGAAGTCCGCCCGGGTCAGCAGAAATGCTGGCGACGCCGGGCTCGAGATCGTTGCCGACGAGCGGGAGCGGTCCAGCCCCGACCACGCCCGTGTGCGCGACGCGCTCGCTGGCCTGGGAGCGGACCAGCGTAGCGTCGTCGAGCTCGCATACTTCGAGGGCCTGTCGTGCAGCGAGATCTCGTCGAAAATCAAGATCCCCATCGGCACGGTAAAGAGCCGGCTTGCCGCCGGACTACAGCGGCTGCGTGACCGCTTCGCCGGCGGGACGGCGTCATGACCGACATCCGTGACCTCATCCCGCTCTATGCGCTCGGCGCCCTCGACGACGACGAGGCGGGCGCGGTCGAGCGCGCGGTCGAAGCAGATCCCGCGCTGGCGGCCGACCTCGACTCCTACCTCGCACTTGCCCCGTCCGTCGCACCTGACCCCGACGTCAAGGCGCGACTGCTGGCCTCGGTCGGCGGGAGCGCGTACGACGCGTTCTCCGCGCGGATGTCCAAGCTCCTCGATGTCACCGTCGACCGCGCGCGGGAGCTACTGGGCCTGATCGAGCGCAAAGCCTCGTGGGAAAACCCGGTCCCGGGAGTTCACTTGATCCACTTCAGCGGTGGTCCGGCCTATGCAGGTGCGGACTGCGGCTTCATCCGCATCGAGCCCGGCTGTACGTTCCCGTGGCACAAGCACCGCGGGGATGAAGCCTCGATTCTCCTTGCCGGAACCTTGCGCGACCACGAAGGCAAGGTCTGGCATGCCGGCGACGACGTCGTGCAGCTCGACGCGACCGAGCACTCCCTGACGGCCGGTGACGAAGGTGCGGTGTATGTCGCACGTGCGACGGACGGCATCGAAATCGCCGGCCAACGGCAATAGAGACATTCGCCGCACAGGCGTAGGATGGAACCATGGCCGACGATGCGGGGCTTCGAGTGTTCGGGAGGATCCGAACGATCGAGCTGCACACGCTCGTCGCCCGCTTCGAGCATCTTGCAACGCGCCACGTCGCCAAGATCCAGCTCGACATCGAGCGCGCGCTCGACGAAGAGGGTGAGGATCTCGATGTCGACAACCTCGCCGGCCTGCACTTCCAAGGACCCGCCGAGCTCGTGCCGCGCTTTCACGCCGGCGACCGCGTTCAGATCGTGACGAGCCCGGAGTCGAGCCTGAAGATCTCGAGCATCCGTCCCGCGCCGCTGTCTTAGGCGCAAGGGCCGGCTTTGCTGGCCCGCGCAGTGCCGCCGAAGGCGGTGCGTAGTTGATCAGGTCAGCGGCGAGAGCCGCAGGATCTTGCCGTGCACGTCCCCATTCGCGGGATCGATCGACGGATCGATGAACAGCCGCGTCACCGCGCTGTTGCGTAGCCCGGCGAGCATGTCGTCGTTGATGAGCGCGCCTGCATCGAGGCCGACGGCGAACAGCTCCTCGCCAGTGCCCATCTCTTTGGCGAACGCTTCGGCGAGCTGACCAGTCGAGAACAAAAAGCCGTACGGACGGCGACACCACATGTCCTGGCCGTTCGACGTCAAATACCAGATGCGCGGAGGCAGCGTGTCGACGAGCTGTTGCAGCGTGGCGTCCTCGGACATGGCGGGTCTTATACAGTACGGACCTCATGCCCGCATTACCTGATGGCGTACCGGCCGGCGCTCGGCCCAACCGCGTGCGGCAGGACTACACGTTCTGGGTGCTTGGCGCCGAGCGCGGCGTCCTGCGCGACGCGTACCACACGTTCCTGCGTCTGCGCTGGACCGCATCGCTGCTGCTGATCGGCGTCGGCGTGCTGTTCTCGAACCTCGCATTCACGCTCGTGTACTGGATCGTCGGGGGCGTCGACGGTGGCGAAGTCGTGATGATCGTCGAGGCGATCTTCGGCATCATCGTGGTCGCACTCGCCACCGGGCTCGTGTTCACCAAGTTCTCTGTGATCGAGCCCGACCCGCGTGTTAGCGTCGCCGCATGATTCGCGCAGTGTTGCTCATGCTCGTCGTCGTCGCATGCGGCCCTGGGTCGCGCGGCGGTCCGAACATGAACAATCGGATCGGCGGACCGGATCCGGTCGCGCAAGGTTCGGAGGTCGTCTCGGCCGATATCCTCGCGCGCGAGCCCGTCGCCAATCACACGCAGGTCAAACACATCCTGATCTCGTGGAAGGATCTCGAGCAGGGCGGCAAGGATCCGCGTGCCAAGGACCGCACAAAAGTGCAG
>JAYVWH010000141.1:0-2853 GCA_043786265.1 Kofleriaceae bacterium
CCTACGACATCTGCCCGTGCAGCGTGCCGGCGAACCGCGGGATGATCGAATGAGCGACACGACGCCGCGTTACCCACTCGAAGGAGTCGCCTCGTGGAACATGAACACCACGTGCAACTACCGCTGCACCTACTGCACCCAGCGCTTCGTCGACGACCGCGGCCAGTGGGCGAAAGATCTGCCGCGCTTCATCGCTGCGTTCGCCGCGCTGTCGGGAGACTGGGAGATCAAGCTGTCCGGTGGCGAACCGTTCCGGCATCCCGACTTCATCGAGACGGTCGAGGCACTCACCGGCGTGCAGCGTCGGGTCAGCGTCGTTACGAACTTCGCGTCGCCGCTCGACGAGCTCCTCGCATTCTCAGCCGCGACGCGCGCACGTCCTGGCCTGATCTCCGCGTCGCTGCATCTCGAGTACGCAGAGCCCGATGCATTCCTCGCGAAGGCGCTTGCGGTCCAGGCCGCGCACGCCCGATCGGGTGGTCGCCTCGTCGTGACCTGCGTCGCTACGCGCGCGAACCTGCCGCGCCTCGAAGCGATCCGCGATCAGTTCGCCGCGGCCGGTGTCACGTTTCGCATCCAGCCCGAGAAGCAGGATCGCGATGTCATCGAGTATGCGGACGCGGAGCGCGATCAGCTCGTCCGTCTCGGCGGTCACAACGGCACCGGTAACATCGCGCCGAGCTTTGCCGGTCAGCCGTGCTGGGCCGGCGCGCGCTACTTCATCGTCGATCACCAGGGCGACGCTTATCGCTGCTACCCGGCGCGCCGTCACCGCCGCGAGTCCCTCGGCAACCTGCTCGATGGAACGTTCCGGTTGCGCCGCGAATCCGAACCCTGTCGCTACAGCTACTGCAACTGCACCGTGCCGCAGCAACGTGGCATGGTCGAGATGAGGAGATCCTGATGCTCGCCGGACGCATGAAGCTCACGCATTTTGTAGTGCTCGCCGTGGTCGTGCTCGGGCTCGGCATCTTCGGCCTGACCCGCGCGTGCAAGTCGCACAACGATGACGTCCCCGCGCCGGCGCCGGTGGTCGCGACTCCAACTCCAACTCCGACCCCGACCCCAAGACCCGTTGCACCCGATCCGGTCACTCCCGCGGGCTCGGGATCGGCAACTGCCGCTGGCCCGAGCGACCTCGCGGCGCGCTCGTACGACGCCGAAGTCATCGCGTGGAGCAAGCGCTCGATCAGCGGCGACAAGATGAAGGACGCCACCAAGGGCAAGCCCTACAAGCTAAACCTCTACAAGGACGCGGGCATGTCGACCGTCAATCGCGCCAAGCTCGACATCAACCGCAACGAAAAGTTCGACGAGAAGTACACGTTCGAGGCTTCGAAGATCACCCTGCAGCGCGCGCCGAACGACGACGAGAAGTACAGCGAGACCTATCACTGGAACGGCAGCGGCTGGACGAAGGACCCTTGACGCGCTGCGCATGGAAGGCGGTCTAGCCAGGGGCCTTCACCCTCAGGCGATTCCCCCAGGCAGATCAACCAGCCTGCCGTGCGCGAGTTGTGCAAATCGATCCGCTAGCTTGGCGGATCGTCGTCGCGATAGTGCGGCATACAGGTTGCTCACTACTTCGAGCACCATGCAACGCAGTGCTCTCCTCGTGTTCGGGCTCCTGTTCGCGAACGCCTGCGCTGTTCCGGTTGGCGCCGAGGACGTGCCGATCGAAGACGAGGAGGCCTACCTCGACCCCGGCATGCAGCCCGGCGACAGCAAGATGGATGGCAACTCCTCCGTTGCTTCAGTCGTGAGCGGCACCTGCAGCACGGCCCCGCTTCGCGGCCTCTCGATCCAGATCGCGGAGGAGATTCGTTGCATCGCGCCAGACGCGCTCATCCCGCTCGCCGAAACGTCGCGCATCAAGTTTCAGAGCGGCGCGGTGCTGCCGTACCTCTCGGCCGAGACCTCTGCCGCGCTCCGTGACGCTGCCGCTCTCGAAACGATGCAGGTCAACAGTGGCCTGCGTTCGGTCGCCCAGCAGTACGTTCTGAAGAAGTGGCAGCAGACCGGACGCTGCGGCATCACGGCCGCAGCTTCGCCGGGCCGCTCGAACCACGAGACCGGTCGCGCGCTCGACCTCGCGAACAGCGCCTCGGCGCGCCCCGAGATGCGCTTGGAAGGCTTCACGACGATCCGCAACGACCCACCGCACTTCGATCACCTCTCTTCGCCCGATCTCCGCAGCGTCAACGTCGAAGCGTTCCAGCGCCTGTGGAACCGCAACCACCCCGACGACACGATCAGCGAGGACGGCATCTATGGCAACGACACCGCCGAGCGCCTAGCGCGCTCGCCCGCGGGCGGCTTCCAGACCGGCGCGAGCTGCGGCGCCTGAGCGAACGATCTACTTGGCTGCGGCGAACGACGCTTCGAGATCAGCCTGCAGATCGGCGATGTCCTCGATGCCCACGGACAGCCGGATGAAGCCGTCGACGATGCCTAGCTTCGCGCGATTCTCCGGGGGCACCGACGCATGCGTCATGATCCCCGGGTGCTCGATCAGCGACTCGACACCACCGAGAGACTCGGCGAGCGTGAAGATCTTGCAAGTCGACAGAAAGCGCCGCGCGTTGTCGAGGCTCCCTTTGAGAACGAAGCTGATCATCCCGCCAAAGCCACGCTGCTGCTGCTTCGCGAGCGCGTGCTGCGGATGCGACTCGAGCCCGGGATAGATGACCTTGTCCACCTGCGGGTGCTTCGACAACCACGCCGCGAGGTGCCGCGCGTTCGACTCGTGACGCTCCATGCGGACGTGCAGCGTCTTGATGCCGCGTAGCACCATGAAGCTGTCCATCGGCGACAGCACTGCACCGATCGCGTTCTGGAGGAACGCGACGCGCT
>JAYVWH010000142.1:0-4342 GCA_043786265.1 Kofleriaceae bacterium
TACGTGGTCAAGCCGTTCAGCGTGCGCGAGCTCGTACTTCGAATCCGCGCCCTGCTCCGGCGCGCCCACCGGGTCGAGGGCGAGCCATCGTCGATCCGGTTCGGGCGGCTCAAGATCGATCGCGATGCGCATCGCGCCTGGGTCGACGACGCGGAGATCGGGCTGACCGCGCTCGAGTTCCGGCTGCTGCACGCATTCGTGTCGCGTCGCGGTCGGGTGCAGACACGCGATGCTCTGCTGTCAGACGTGTGGGGCATCGAGGCGGAGGTCACCACCCGCACGGTCGATACCCACGTCAAGCGGCTCCGCGAGAAGCTCGGCGACGCCGGGATGTACATCGAGACGCTGCGCGGCGTCGGGTACCGGTTCAAGGATCAACCCGACGAGGCCAGCGCTTGATCCGGAGAGTGCGCTCGCGTCTGATCCTGCTCGCGATCGCACTCGCTGTTGGCCTCCCGATGGTCGGCTGGCTGATCCGAGGCCAGGGTGCGGTGCTCACCGTCGACGAGCAGGTGGTGGCGGTCGGGATCGGGGTGTTCGTCGTGGTGCTGGTCACCGGCCTGGTCACGCTCGAGCTCGTGCGGCGCGCCATGCGCGGGCTCTCCGAGCAGACCCGCAATGTCGCGCGCGATACGAGCCGGCGGGTGTCCCTGCTGGAGGCACCACCAGGCGACGAGCTGCGCGAGCTCGCGGACTGGGTGAACTTCCTCGCCGCGGATGCGGATCGAAGTCACCAGGCCCTGGCGCGGGAGCGTGTGCTGCTCTCGTCGGTCGCCGAGGGACTGACCCAGGGCGTGATCGCGGTCGATGGAAATCACCGGATCGAGCTGCTCAACGACGCCGCCCGCAAGATGCTCGGTGTCACGAGCACGCCTGTCGGCGAGTCGCTGATCGAATTCGTCCGGCTTCCGCAGGTGTTCGAGCTGGTCGATGGTAACGAGGCCGCCACCGTCGAGGTCCAGCTGCCGAACGGTCCACGCACGCTGATCCGGGTCGCGAATCGCTGGGGCGGCGACGGCCGCGTGCTGCTGCTCGAAGACGTCACCACCGTACGCCGGCTCGAGACCGTGCGCCGCGACTTCGTGGCGAACGTCTCGCACGAGCTCCGGACGCCGGTCGCCGTGATCCGCGCCAATGCCGAGACCTTGCTCGCCGGAGCCAGTAGCGATCCGGTGATGGGACCAAAGTTGATCGATGGTCTGCACCGGAATGCCGAGCGACTCGCGCGCATCCTCGCCGACCTGCTCGATCTCTCGCGCCTCGATGCCGGCCAGTACCGGATGGAGCTGTCGACGGTCGCGGTGAAGGCGATCACCGAGCAGTCGCTCACCGCCGTGGAGCCGCAGGCTGCCGCACGCGAGGTCACGATCGATGTCCAGATCGCCGACGAGCTCACGGTCAAGGCCGATCCCAAGGCCCTCGATCAGATCTTCGTCAACTTGATCGACAACGCGGTGAAGTACACGCGCGCCAAGGGCCACGTCTGGGTCGCCGCACGGGCCGACGATCGCTACGTCCGGATCGAGGTCCGCGACGACGGGCCCGGCATCGCCGACAAGCATCGCGAGCGCGTGTTCGAGCGGTTCTACCGCGCGGATCCGAGCCGCTCGCGCGAGGCCGGGGGCACCGGTCTCGGGCTCTCGATCGTGAAGCACCTGGCAGAGAGCATGGGCGGCGCCGTCGGCGTCGAGCCAAATACACCCAATGGGAGTATCTTCTGGCTGAAGCTCCCGAGGAGCACCGCACCATGACCACCGCACTCACGAGCAAGACCTTCGAGCAGGAGCTGCGCACGCTGCGCGAGAAGCTCGCCACCATGGGGACCCGCGCCGAGGAGCAAGTCGCCCTGGCGATGAAGGCGCTCAGCGACCGCGACGACGACCTCGCGCGGCTCGTGATCAAGACCGACGAGACGATCGATCGCGACGAGAACGAGATCGACGAGCTCGCGCTGCAGATCCTCGCCACCCGGCAGCCGGTGGCCAGCGATCTCCGATTCATCACGATGTCGCTGAAGTTCGTCACCGATATCGAGCGGATCGGCGATCTCGCCACTGGCATCGCGAAGCGCGCGCTCGAGCTCAACCACCTTCCGCCCCTCGACTCGGTGGATCTCGCGCGGCTCGCCACGCTTGCCCCGAAGAACCTACATGCCGCACTCGATGCGTTCGTCAAGAAGGACGCCGATGCAGCCACCGCGGTGATCAATGCCGACATCGAGATCGACAAGCTGAACGCGAGCCTGTTCGCGGAGCTGATCGCCCATGTCGCGACCGATCCCGCCACCGTGACCCGCGTACTCCCGCTGACCAGCGTTTGCCGCTACCTGGAGCGGATCGGGGACCACGTCAAGAACCTCGCCGAGGAGGTCGTGTACATGGTGCGCGCGACTGACGTGCGCCACCGCTCGATCCCCCGCCCGGGAAACTAAGATCGGTCACACAGCCGTCACACACGGTCCGCAAGCCCGTCACCGACGGTTCCTATGGTGACGGTATGAAGAAGACGCTCCTGATCGGTGCCCTATCGGCAGTTTGCCTGGCTGCGTGTGGCTCGAAGAAGACGGAATCGGGAACCACCGGTAGCGCCGGCAGTGCCATGGCGCCCGCTGGCGGAGACGGAGTGACGCTCAACGCGAGCGGCGCGACCTTCCAGAAGGCGTTCCAGGAGGTCGCGATCGAGGGGTTCACCAAGGCGAACCCGAACATGAAGATCAACTACGGGGCCGGCGGCTCCGGGAAGGGTCGGCAGGACTTCGCCGATCAGGTCGTCGACTTCGCCTGCACGGATGCACCGTTCAAGGACGCCGACCTCGGCAAGGTCAAGGGCGGCGACTTCTTCTACATCCCGAACGTGCTCGGCGCGATCACCGTCAGCTACAACGTCGACGGCGTCGACGCCCTGAACCTGTCGGCCGAGACGCTCGCAAAGATCTTTCAGCGCGACATCAAGAAGTGGAATGACCCGGCGATCGCCGCGGACAACAAGGACGCCAAGCTGCCCGATGCCGACATCGTCGTCGCGCACCGCTCGGATGGCTCGGGTACCACGGAGAACTTCACCAAGTACCTCGACAAGGCCTCGGCTGGCGCCTGGAAGCTCAAGGCCGGCTCGACGGTCGAGTGGGCCGCGGATACCCAGGCCGGCAACGGGAACAGCGGCGTCGCACAGATCGTGAAGTCGACCAAGGGCGCGATCGGCTACGTCGACCTCTCCGATGCCAAGGCCTCGGGCCTGAAGTACGCGAGCATCAAGAACCAGGCCGGCAAGTTCGCCGCGCCCACGGCAGCGTCGGTGTCCGCGGCCGGCGACGGCATCGAGGTCAACGACAAGCTGATCTTCAGTGCGCTGGACGCCAAGGGCGATGCCGCCTATCCGATCACCGCGCAGAGCTGGTGCATGATCTACGCGAAGCCCAAGGCGAACGGCGCCGCGATCAAGGCCTACTTCAAGTACATGCTCACCGACGGGCAGAAGCTGCTTCCCGAGATCGACTTCGCGCCGATCCCGAAGTCGTTGCAGGAGAAGGCGCTCGCGCAGCTCGAGAAAGTGACAGTCCAGTAACCGATGCTCGATCTCCGCGGCAAGGCAGCGACCGGTGACCGAGCGTTCCGCTGGATCGCTCTCGGCGCGGCCGCGCTTGTCTTGCTGGTGCTCGCCCTGATCGCGCTGGTGATGACCAGCCGCGCGCT
Organism: Kofleriaceae bacterium; assembly: GCA_043786265.1. GTDB lineage: Bacteria > Myxococcota_A > Polyangia > Haliangiales > Haliangiaceae > JABFXX01. Next base: position 3,693 of record JAYVWH010000142.1, read on the forward strand.
GCCCGTGCTCTCGGAGATGGGCCTCGACTTCTTCACGTCGACCCGGTGGTCGGCGCCCGACAGCCTGTTCGGTGCGCTGCCCTTCATCTGGGGGACGCTCTACACCGCAGCGATCGCGCTCGCGATTGCCGTGCCGGTCAGCCTCGGGGTGGCGCTGTTCGTGACCCAGGTCGCGCCGCGCTGGCTCAAGAAGCCGATGATCTACCTGATCGATCTGCTCGCCGTGGTGCCCAGCGTGGTGTTTGGCCTGTGGGGCGTGCTGGTACTGTCGCAGCATTTCGGGCTCGGCCGATCGTTCTTGACCGCCGGCATCATCCTCGCCGTGATGATCACGCCGATCATCACATCGCTCGCGCGCGAGGTGATCGAAACCACGCCGCCGTCCGACAAGGAAGCGGCGCTGGCGCTCGGTGCCACGCGCTGGGAGATGATCACCGCCGCGGTGCTGCCGCACAGCAAGGGTGGCCTGGTCGGCGCGGTGATGCTCGGTCTCGGCCGCGCGATGGGAGAGACGATCGCGGCCGCGCTCGTGATCGGGTCCGCGCTCGGTCAGATCACGCCGAACCCGTTCGCGCCCGGGAACTCGATGCCCGCCGTGATCGCCAACGAGTGGGGCGAGGCCGACGAGCTGCACAAGTCCGCGTTGATCG
>JAYVWH010000143.1:0-10008 GCA_043786265.1 Kofleriaceae bacterium
CCTCGCGCGACAGGTGTCGACGATGGTGCTGTCCCACGTCCAGACGGACACACCGATGGCACTGGTGCGCGCCTCCGCGTGGTCCAACTCGCTATCGCGCATGGGCGTGCACCTCCCGCTGTTCTTGATCCACGACATCGGCGTGATGTTGTCGATGACGCGCGGTGCCGGTGGCTACGCCCTCCGCCCGCGCGAGGCTCAGCTCGCTCGCATCCAGCTGCCCCCGGCGGCCAAGGCCCAGCTCGATCAGTACAAGCGTCTGCTCGAGAACATCGCGGCGTCCGAAGTGACCGATCGGCTCGCCGGCCTGCGCCTGCGCGACGAGATGGTCGCCGTGCTGCTGTCGCGCATCCTCGGTGACACCTACAACCGCTGGCGGGACCGCAGCAAGAGCGCGGGTGTCGAGGCGCTGCCGCTCGACCTCGGCATCCTCGGCGAGATCGACTTCGCCGATCATTTTCGCGATTTCGATGCGAAAGGACTGTGGGTGTTCCTCGAGCACCTCGTCGCGCAGTCGATGCACATCTACACGCAGGTCGAGCTGATCGATCTCGACACGGTGCGCTTGCTCGGCCTGTTCAAGGAGGACAGCGCGTCCGGCAGCGAGGCGCTTGGCGGCGCGATCGATCTCGTCGATCTGTTCGCGGCGCTCGGTTCCCCCGAGGCCAATGACGTGGCGAACTTCTCGCTCGATCTTCTGCCGAGCGTCCTCGAGACGCGACGCTCGACGGGCGCGCAGACGTTTGCCGTCGACGGTTACGCGTCGATCGAGCGCAAGGGCAACGTCGATTCGCTCGTGCTGTCCGAGCTGGCGTACGACCGCGAGATCTTCGAGCAGAAGGTCGTCGATCAGGAGCTGCTCTACTACGGCCGCGACAAGCAGCGCGAGGACGAGCGGCGGCTGCAGTACATGCTCATCGACTGCTCTGCGTCGATGCGCGGCCAGCGCCAAGTTTTCGCGCGCGGTCTCGCGCTCGCGTTGATCAAGAAGCTCACGCTCGAGGGCGACGAGATCTGGGTCCGCTTCTTCGACTCGCGCCTGCACGAGACGATCAAGATCGGCCGCTCGGGTCAGGTGCCCGTGCCGTACTTGCTGTCGTTTCGCAGCGAGCGCGGGCGCAATTACTCCAAGGTGTTTCGCCAGCTGCTCGTCGAGGTGACCCGGCTGCGCCGCGAGCAGAAGCGCCGCGTCGTGCTGTACGTGATCACGCACGGCCAGTGTCACATCGAGCCCGAATTGATCACCTCGCTCAAGCAGCAGGCGTTCACGTACGGCATCATCTGCTTGCCGTCGTCGGACCAGCTACCCGAGTTCGTGCCGCTCCTGGATCGATCGCAGATCGTGAGCGCGGATGTCCTGACCTCGCGCGCCGAGCGGCAACGTCGTGCGCTCGATATCGTCGGTGATGCGACGCGCACGCCCAAGGGCGCTGGCCCGACGGTGACCGCGCCGAGCTCCAGCATGCGCACGATCCCCGTGAGCAAGTAGTGGCGCGCAAGACGTTCAACTCGATCGAGAGCACGGCCGACCAGGCCGAGGCGTTCGTCCAGCAGGGTAAGTGGGCGGAGGCCGAGCGCCATTACCGCGACCTGATCGGCCAGACCCATGTCATCAACTACGAGTACGACGACTGGTTGCGGCGGCTCGGCGAGATCTATCGCCAGCTCGGCCGCGTCCGCGAGGCCGCGTTCGTCTATCTCTATCTCCACTACTTCGACATGGCGCGCGGGCAGCTGTCCGCGCCGGAGCACGTCTCGCTGCGCGCGCGGCTCGCCGAGATCGAGAAGAAGTGGTGCGAAGCGGCCACGCTGTACCAGCAGGCGAAGCTACCCGTCCACGCCGCGGTCGCGTTCGAGCGCGCGAAGCAGTACACGGACGCGACGACGGCCTGGAAGGGTCTGATCCATCACCCCGAGCTCAGCCACCGCGCGTACGAAGCCGCGCTCATCCACTTCAACTACGGGCTCGCGGCGGTGCGCAACGAATCGACGTCCGGTGAGGCTCGCCGCGCGCTCGTCGAGAGCCAGCGCAAGCTCGAACAGGTCGCCGACGACTTCGAGCAGGTCGGCGAGCTCGAACGCGCGTTCGACTGTTTCCAGATCCTGCTGAAGCTCGGCAAGGAGTCGGCGCAGTTCGAGAATCTCGCCGAGGGCTACGTCAACTGCATCCGCGTGCTGCGCGACGACAACCTCAAGTTCTACGTCCTGCAGTACTACGAGGACTTCATCAAGCTCGCGCTCGAGCGCAACGAGCTGCACGCCGGCGCGACGCTGTATCAAGAGGCGGCCGCGTTCGCCGCACGGGCGGGTCTGCCGTACGACCGTCACTACCAGCACAAGAGCGCGCTGACCTGGGTCAAGTGCGCCGAGAAGTTTATCGAGACCGGCGTGCCGGTGCAGATGGTCGAGAACGCGCTCCTCGCGGCGGCGTCGCAGCATTCGGCGGTTGGCGATTACCCAGCGGTGCGCGAGTGCTTCGATCGACTCGCGGGCCTCGAGCTCCCCGAGCGCGCGCGCAAGCGGTTCGCATCGATCGCGCTGCGCTACAAAGGCCTCGCCGCGCCGCCGGTCGAGCTCCCCGGGTTGCCGGACTACCTGAAGCAGCAGCACGCATACGCCGATATCTGGTTCGTGGACCTGCTCGAATGGGAGATGGCCGGCGATGCCTTCGCGGTCGCCGCATCGATCGTCGGTGACGTGCGCTATCCCAACGGGATCCGCCGCCGTGCGCTCGTCGTGCTGCTCACGCTCGCTGATGCGCAGGCGCGCAACGCGGCCGACGATCCGACCACGCTCGAGCACGTCGCGGAATTGCTCGGCGAGCTGCAGAGCTACGCCGCGCTGTCGCCGCTCGAGAAGCTGTTCGCATCGCCCGACGCGAAGATCCGCTACGCCGCCGTCAAGGCGCTGCGCTTCCTCTACTTCAAGCGATCCTTCGTGATCGTGCGCAAGGCGCTGCAGGATCCTGACGCTCAGGTGCGTGAGGCCGCACTCGTTGCGATCGGCGGGCTTCACTTCCCGCACGCGTTCAACCCGCTTGCGCGGCTATATCGCGAAAGCGCCGACCCTCGGGTCCGCGGTGCGGCGTTGCAGTCGATCGGGAAGATCACCACGGTCGAGGCCGGTGAGTTCCTGGTGATGGTGCTCCGCCAGGAGAGCGGGAGTCTCCGGGAGGCTGCGACCGCAGCCCTCGCCCAGATGGACAATGCCGACGTGATTCCGATCTTACGGCAGCACCACGAGATCGAGACGAACCCCGAGGTCAGAGAGACTCTGGGAGAGCTCCTCCGCAGGCATTAGTCTCCGCGAGCGCGGCGGCCTGTGGCATCCTCTCGAGCGATGGACTCCGGGTGGCCCGTCGAAGTACCGCGTGCGCAAGTTCACGTGGGGCTCGGCCGTCGCCGTCATCGCCGGATGACAGTTCCCGCGGGCGTGCTGCTGCTCGTGTGCATGTTTTTGCCTGCGGTCAAAGGCTGCGGGCCGGAGTCGGTGTACCCGCTCGAGCTCCCGTACTTCTGGCACCCGTACGTCTACGGCGCTGTCCTCGCGTTCGCAGCGCTCGCCACCACCGAGCGCGCGCTGCGCCACGTCACGCTCGCGATGCGTGTGCTCGGCGGCGGGATCCTCCTGGCGAGCATCGTGCTCACCGTGACGGCGTTCGAGTTTGGCATCGTGCTCCTCGGGATCGCGGCGGTCCTGCTCGGCGTGATCGGCACGAAGGGGGTATCGGAGCGACGGATCGCGGGAACGGGGATCGTCGTCTCGGTGATGTCCCTGCTGTGGTTCGGGCTGTGGAGCGGGTCCGCCGATGCGCTGGTCGGGGTGTACGTGTCCCTCGCCGCCTCGATCTTTCTCCTCGCCGGATCCCTCTTCTGGCTCAGCGAGATATGATCTCGCCCTATGGGCGCACCGCGGAGTCTCGTTGCTATTGCCATGCTCGCCGGGGGACTTACCGGCTGCGATCCGCGCGCGAAGGCCGCTGATCCTCCGGGTGCACGCGCCGAGGCAAAGTCCAAGGAGTACGAGAGCTGCGGTGCGAGCATGCACTGCCAGGACGACCTGCGTTGCTTTGGCAACATGTGCCGCCGCATCGTTCGCTCCACGGTCGGCGACTACTACGCCGCGCTCGGTGCGGCGAGCAAGCTGCGCGGTGAGCTCGAGCTCGCGATCGACTCGTACAACAAAGCGCTCGGTCACTACGACAGCGAGAAGGTCGCGCTGCCGCCCGATCTCGATTGTGCCTACGGCGCGACGCTCACCGCTGCGAAGGCGAACAAGGAGCACGCCGAGCTTGCCGCGCGCGTGCTGCATCGCTGCGTGCTCGCAGTGCCCGTGGGCAGTGCGCTGCGCGATGGTGCTCTCGCCGAGCTCGCAAACCTGACCGAGGCCGGTCTCGATCCGCTCGCCCTCGGCCGCAGCCAGCTCGCCGACGTCTACCTCACCCGCGCGGCGCAGAAGCCCGCGAGCGACAAGCTGCAGGTCACCGTCACGCCCGTTCCTGCCGTCGACAAAAAGACGTTCCCGATGGTGACCGAGCGCCTCGCGCAGCCCGACATCAAGGCCGCGATGGTCGCGTGCTGGGAAGCGTACAACCAGGCCACCAAGAAGGACGCGCTCACCGTCGGGTTGCCGATCAAGTGGGCCTACCTCGCACCGGAGTTCGACGACGAGGCCGGCAAGTTCCTCTTCAAGATGGACCCGTCGGCAGGCGTGGCGCCGGGCCCCGAGCTGACGGCGGATCAATGCGCACGCGCCGCGGTGGAGCCGGCCCTGAAGGGCCTGACTACCGTCCGCGACGCGTTTGCAACCAAGCTAACGATCACGATCAAGTAAGCGTTCACCACCAGTCTTGCTGGCGGCCGACGTAAGCGAGCACGCCGACGGCGATGATGCCACCGGCGATGGCGCCGACGAGCAACGGTCGCTCCTTGGCGCCCTCGAACACATCAACGGCCTTGTTCTTGCCCTTGATGGCGAAGTCGCGCGTCGCGGTCTTGCCACGGTCGAAGGCGTCGACGGCGGCGTTCTTGCCGCGCACGAGGGCCAGGGCTGCTGCGTCAGCGCCACGATCGAGCGCGTCGTGCGCGGCCATCTTGCCCTTGGCAACGGCAACGCGGGCGCGGGCCTTCACGTCGATCTTCTCTTCGACGACGTGCTTGAGCTCGGCGAGGCTGGACTCGAGGTCCTGACGCGCGGCATGGATCTCTTGCTCGATATGTTCACGATTACGCATGGGGTCCTTTCGGGTCTAGCTGTGCAGGAGCGTGTCTTTGATGCCGGCGAGCGTGCGCTTCTCCTCGTAGGCCTCGACGGCCAGGTTGGGATGGATGTCGTGGCTGAGGCGCTTGGCGAACACCCCTGCGAGAACGCCGCCCGCCACCAAATACACGACCGACATGATCAGCAAGCGCGCCCACAGCGGATGGATCACGCCGGCGAGCGCGACCACCGCGGTCACGCACAGCATGCCAAAGCCGATCAGCGCGACGATGCCGCCGAGCACGATCACCGCGGATTCGGCCACTGCCGTCCTCGCGGTTGCCGCCAGATCACCTTTGACGAGCTCCAGCTCATCTTTGGCGATCCTGGTGACGTCATCGGAGATTCGATGAATCAGGTCTCCAACGCCGTGTCGGGTCGAAACTGGTTTGATCTCGGTGCCCATGCCTGGAGTCATTGCAGGCTACGTGCCTGGTACCCTTCAGAATTTCTCCTTTGGCGTAAAAGCTCCGTACGTAGTACCTAGCTGTCGTGGACGACAAGCCCGACCTGCGAGCAATGACCTTGGCGGACGCCGAGGTCTTTGCGGTCACCCAGGGATGGGCGCGCTTTCGCGGTGAGCAGATCTGGCGCTGGGTCCACCAGCACGGTGTGCGCGACGTCGAGGAGATGACCAACCTCTCGCGCGACGTCCGGGCTCACCTGGCCGAGCACGTGCGCATCGGCTCCCTGCAGATCGCGGAGATCCAGGCGAGCGCCGATGGGACGCGCAAGCTTCGCCTACTCACCCACGATGGTCAGTCGATCGAGAGCGTCATCATCCCCGATGGCGAGAAGACCACACTGTGCATCTCGTCGCAGGTCGGCTGCGCGGTCGACTGCCAGTTCTGCGCGACCGCCAAGCTCGGTCTCAAGCGCAACCTCGATGCGGGCGAGATCGTCGACCAGGTCTACATCGCCCGCAAGCTGCTCGAAGAAGTCGACCCAGGTCGCAAGCTTACGAACCTCGTCTACATGGGGATGGGCGAGCCGCTTCACAACTACGACAACATGGTGAAGTCGCTCCGCATCCTCACGAACGACAAGGGGGCCAAGCTCGCGCAGCGCCGGATCACCGTCTCGACCGCCGGCCTCGTGCCAAAGCTCGAGAAGCTCGGCCTCGAAGACGTCCGCCCCAACCTGGCCGTCTCCCTCAACGCGCCCAACGACGAGATCCGCGACGAGATCATGCCGATCAATCGCAAGTGGAACATCGGCAAGCTGATGGCTGCGCTGCGCGCCTATCCGCTCGAGCAGCGCCGCCGCATCACCTTCGAGTACGTCCTCCTCGCGGGCGTCAACGACTCCCTCCGTGATGCCGCGCAGCTCTCGCGCCTGCTCGGCAACATGAAGTGTAAGGTCAACATCATCCCGTGGAACCCGCACCCCGAGGCGCCCTACGCGCGCCCCGCGCCCGAGGTGATCGAGGCCTTCCAGATGGAGTGCAAGCGCCTGGGGCTGCCGACCTACCTGCGCCGCCCGCGCGGTGATGACATCGACGCGGCGTGCGGTCAGCTCGCGAACCGCAGCAACGGTTCTGCGATCGTCCCATTGCGCATCCGACGCGAAAAGCCTCCCGCGCCGAACGTCGACTGATGTTCGGGCGGGGCATTGCGCTCGGCTTCGCAATTGCGAGCACCCTCGTGTTCGCGTGGGCTGCCTACGAGATGCGCTCCATGGAGGCGATGTTCCGCGATTTCGGAAGCAGCGCGACCCTGCCGGCGCTGACCCGCTTCGTCATCCACCGCGCGTGGCTCGTCGGTGGTCCGATCGTATCGGCCGCAGTCGTTGGCGCGCTCGGCGTCCGGCGCCCCTCGTCGTTCGCGCCTTACGTCGTCGCAGCGGCCGCGATTGCAGCCGCCGCGGTCCTGACCTGGTACGGCGCGCGCCTGCCTATTTTCGAGCTCGCCGGCAACATCAAGTAGGTCCGAAGGCGCGGGCGTTCGCGGTGCGGTGACCCTGGCCCGCTCGGCGGTGTGTCTTGGGCTAACATCCGGGGCGAATGTCATCGGGGAAGCAGCCATCCCGTGCGCTGCTGATTGCAGCCGGGCTGCTAACGCAGCTGATCGGGGCGACGTGCTTTGTCCTCGGACTCGCCTCGATCCCGGTGGTTCACGATCTCAAGGGCGGCATGAGCGGAGTGGCCGCCAGCGTGATCGCATCCCTTGCGGCGATCGTGTGCGGCACGCTCGTGTGGCGCGGCCGGCTGATTCCACTCGCGCTTGCCGCGGGGCTCGACGTCGGGTTTGGCATCGGGTTGCCGCGCGGCGGATCGGCCGTCGGCGCGATGTTGCGCATGCTGCCCGCAAGCGACGCGAGCACCGCCGAGACTCTCGTGATGATCGCCGCCATCACGATGTTCGTCGCCGCGATTCTTTGCGTGATCAGCGTGCCGAGCGCACTCAAGCTGCGGCAGTGGGCGCGCGAGGAGATCGACGCCGCTTCGTCGGCGGTGGGCATGCCCGCACCGTCGACGCACGGGCACCAGATGCCCATGGGCCCCGTCGACGAGGTTGCACCTACGCGCGAACGCCCGCGGTTCAGCCAGATGCCGTTGCCCGCGCAGCCCGAGGAACCGCGGCCGGGCGGAACACTGCGCGGGTTCTCGGCGCAGAAGCTGATGCCGACGCAGGTGCTGAACATCGGGGTACCCAAGCGCGGAGCCAAGCCGGCGATCATCGTCGGCGTCGCGGTCACGATGATCGCGATCGGCATCATCGTGATCAGTGCAGCGGTGGGATCCAGCGCCGAGGACGTTTTCGCGAAGTCCGGATCTGGTGACGAGGTCACGTCGGTGATTTCGGGGTCGGCAAATACGCCCACGATCAATCCACCACCGAAGAATGCCCGCGACGCCGGTGTCACCGTTGCCATCATCGACGACGACGACGCCGCAGAAGCCCCGCCTGCCATTCCCCCGGCCGACGACTTCGCCGAGCGGTTTCATGCCGCGCTTGGGAAGGCGAGCGCAGCGGAGCTCGCGCCATTGTTCGACGCCGAGGCCTTTGCGTTTGGCGTCGAGGCCAACGATCTATCGGAGGGCCGCGATGCCGTCGTTGCCCAGCTGCGCGCCGACCTGGGCGGGCCCGGCGAGGTCGGCGTGAAGTTCGCGCACACCGGGTCCGATGGCGACTCGGCGTGGCTCGCCGAGGAGCTGCGCATCGGTGGCAAGACGTTTGTCGTGACGGCCGCATTGGCCGTGCGCGATGGCGTGTGGGTGATCGCCGCGCTGCACTGGGGCGAGGCGATGCCGAACGCGACGGCTTACAAGCTCGCGCGCGAGGGGAACCTCGGCATCCCAGACGTGATTCCGAATACCAACGACGGCAGCGAGCTCGCGAAGGTCATGCAGACGGCGTTCGCCTCGAAACCGTCATTTGTCGACGCGCGCAGCACGCGGCCGGACGCGTTCAACTTCGGCAGCGCGTCTGGCGAGCGACTCAAGGGCGGCGAATCGATCAAGAAGATCTTTGGCCGCATCATCGCCGTCATACGGCTGCACGACGCAGTCAAGGTCGGCGTCCTCGGCGCCAAGGGCGGCTGGGGCGTTGCCAACGTCGACTTCACCGATGCCGACAGGGATGGCACCGAAGTCACGCAGACGTTCCGCGTGCTCGCAGTGTGGGTCAAGGAAGCCGCCGGATGGCGGATCGTTCAGACCCACTTCTCGAACGCGAAGTAGTTATTAGCGAACGAGCGAGGCGAGCTCGGCGGTCGAGAAGAAGAACGCGATCTCTTCCTTCGCGGTCTCCGGCGCATCCGAACCGTGCACGGCGTTGCGCTCGATGTTGGTCGCGAACTCCTTGCGGATGGTGCCGGCGTCGGCCTTCTCCGGGTTGGTCGCGCCCATGACCTGGCGGTTCTTGGCGACGGCGCCTTCACCCTCGAGGACCTGCACGACCACGGGACCCTCGGTCATGAACTTGACGAGGTCGTTGTAGAACGGGCGCTCCTTGTGAACCGCGTAGAAGGCCTTCGCCTGCGCGTCGGTCAGGCGCACCATCTTCGATGCGAGGATGCGGAGACCGGCGCCTTCGAGCTTCGCGGTGATGCCACCGATCGAGTTCTTGGCAACGGCGTCGGGCTTGATGATCGAAAAGGTACGTTCGAGAGCCATATTGGCCCTCGTCTAACACGTCTCGCCCGCCGCTGACTACCGCTGGCCGGGGCCTTGCACGGAATGACACCCCCACGACGGGCCGCCCGGCCCCCAGGCAGGGCCAGGTAAGCACCTGTGATCCAGCTCTCGTACGAGTCGCGCTGCGGGTTAAGGATCGGCTCCCTCTCCATCGTCATGGAGAGGTTGTCTCCGCACGCGCCCACGAGCAGCGCGATCCTCATCTGAGGCTCAGCCGATGACTTTGGCGAGCGTCGTACCCATCTCGGCAGGGGTCCTGGCGACCATGATGCCGGCTGCTTCGAGCGCCGCGATCTTGTCCTTCGCCGCGCCCTTACCACCGGAGATGATCGCGCCGGCGTGACCCATGCGCTTGCCGGGAGGTGCCGTCTGCCCACCGATGAATGCCGCGACCGGCTTCTTCACGTGATCCTTGATGAACTGCGCGGCGCGCTCCTCGGAGTCGCCCCCGATCTCGCCGATCATGAAGATCGCGGACGTGCCCGGGTCCTCGGCGAACCAGCCGAGCGCATCGATGAAGTCGGTGCCCTTGACCGGATCACCACCGATGCCGATCGCGGTCGACTGACCGAGACCGAGCTTGGTGAGCTGGCCGACGACCTCGTAGGTCA
>JAYVWH010000144.1:0-3606 GCA_043786265.1 Kofleriaceae bacterium
TCGACGGTGCACGACGCGGGCGTGATCGAGATGCCGAGGCTGGCGCCGGTGGGAAGCGTGCCGATGATCTTGTCGATCTCGGTCGACACGCGAGTGCACGCCTTGGTGACCGCGAGCTCGGTACCGGAGGGCTGCAATTCCGCGGCAGGAATGCCGAGGTCGGTGGCGATGGCCGTGCAGGCGGCTAGCAGGTCAGTCTCGGTCGCGCTGGCGGCGATGTAGAGATCCGAGGAGGCGTGGAGCAGCGCCTCGACCTTGCGTGCCGCATCGCTGGCGCCGAAGTCGGCGACCGCGCCGGTCTCGGCATTGAAGCCGGTCCCGCAGGCATTGTTGAGAGGGTCGTCGGTACCACCGCAGGCGGCGATCACACTGAATAGGACAAGCGAGAGGGCGTAGCGCATGGCGCAAGCATACGCCATGCTCGCGCCGTGCTCCGCCTGCGCGACATCACGAAGAGGTACGGCTCACGCCGGGCTCTCGGTGACGATGCGCACGCCGTCACGCTCGAGGTCAACGCGGGGGAGGCGGTCCTCCTCGTTGGCCGCAACGGCGCCGGCAAGACCACGCTGTTACGCATCGCGACCGGCTTTCTCGATCCAGATGCGGGCAATGTCACGATCGATGGCATTGATGTCGCGCGCGATCGCCAGCGCGCGCAGGCAAAGCTTGGCTATCTGCCGGAGCACGCACCGGCGCCCGCGGAGCTGACCGTCCGTGCACACCTCGTGTCGCGCGCGCGGCTAAAGGGCGTGCCCGTCGCCGCAGTGGCCACCGCGATGGAAGCGGCCGCGGTCAGCGGCGAAGCGGAGACTCGGATCGGGACACTATCGAAGGGCTTTCGCCAGCGAGTAGGGCTCGCGGACGCATTGCTCGGCGAACCACCGTTGCTGATTCTCGACGAGCCGACGAGCGGCATGGATCCGATCCAGACCAAGGAGCTCCGCGAGCACCTGATCCGCGCGGCGAAGCAGCGTGCAGTTTTGGTGTCGAGCCATGCGGTCGCCGACCTCGAGGGGCTCGCAGCGCGCATCGCCGTGCTGCGCGACGGCGTGCTCGTCGCCGATACCACGCCCGCGGCGCTACTCCAGCAGACCAAGACGAGCAAGCTCGAGGATGCCGTGGTGCAGCTGCTCGGCGGGGATCAGGCGGCGTGAGCGCGGCACGCGCGGCGTACTCGGTGTGGCGGCGCGAGCTGTCCGTGACGCTGCGCGCCCCGATCGTCTACGTGATCGGCGGGCTGTTCCTCGCCGTGCAGGGCATAGCCTTCGCCGGCCTCGTCAGCGCGCTGTCAGATCCGATGAAGCCGGCACCGCTCGGCGCACTGCTCGAGGGTCAGCTCGCGGGGACGCTACTCACATGGGTGCTGCAGCTCGTGGTGCTGACGCTGCTCGGCATGCGCACGATCGCCGAGGACAAGCGCGGCGGCGGCTGGGAGCTCTTGCTGACCGCGCAGGCAGGGGAGGGCGCTGCCGTCGTCGGCAAGTGGCTCGCCGCAGCCACGGTCTACGCACTGCTGTGGCTGCCGACGCTCGCTTACCTCGCGGTCGTCGCGGCGTTTCGCGTCGATGATGCGGGCTGGGATCTCGCGAGCATCGCGACCGGCTATGCCGGCGCCATCGCGCTGGGCGCGGCGCTCCTGGCATGGGCGGTCGCCGCCAGTGCAGCCACGTCGACGACCTTGGTCGCCGGCGCCTTCGCATTTGCGATCCTGATCGGCATCTTCCTCGTCGGCGAGCTGCCCGCCGCGTTCCCTGATCTAGCGACCGACCATCCGAGCCTCGCGCACCTCGCGTCGACGGTCTCGCTGCGGGGCCAGCTCACCACGCTCGCCCGCGGAGAAGTCACGCTCGCGGGTGTCGTGTTCATCGTCGGGCTCGCCGCGGTCGGTTTGTCGCTCGCCTTTGCCTTCGCCTGCGCCGGTCGTCGCAAACGCCGCGAGGTCACGACGCGATTCGCCGCGACCGGGCTCGTCGCTGTCATCGCGGTCCTCGCGGGCGCCCTCGCGGTGCGTCACCCCACGAGCTGGGATGCGAGCTCCGCCCGCCGCAACTCGCTCGATCCGATCACGCTCGGTGTGCTCGCCTCTTTGCCCGAGCCCGCGACGCTGACGATCGTCGAGCCAACGCTCGCCGCGCTCGGCCCGATCTACGTAGAGGTTCGTCGCGTCGCTGACCGCATGGCAGAGCAGGGTGCCGTCCGCGTGCGGTCCGTCGATCCCGCGAGCTTGCCCGGCGGTCTCGAGGCTGCGGCCCGCGTCGCCGGGGTCGCGCCCACGGACCTCGCGTCCAATGGCGGCATCGTCGTCGAGGTCGGCGCCAAGCGGCGCGTGATCGATCGCGTCCAGCTCGTTTCGCTCGGACGCGATGCTGCGGGTGCTGCGGCGGTCGAACGCCTTGCGATCGAGCAGTCGATCGCCGGGGCGCTCGCACAGCTCGTCGCGGTCGCACCGATCCGTGTGTGCGCGACGACCGGTCACGACGAGCTTCCCCTCGAGCCAGATCCCAACGACGCGGACTGGAGCATGATCGCAGATCGCCTGCGCGGGGACGGCATCGAGGTCACAGCGGAACCGCTGACCGGCCCCGTGCCTGCCGCTTGCAACGTGCTCGTCGTCGCGGGGCCGACCGTGCCGCTCGATGGCGAGGCCGCGCTGCGCGTTCAGCAGTTCGTCGCGCGCGGCGGCGGCCTCCTCGTTGCCGCGGCGAGTCGCCCCGTCACCGCAAGCGCCAGCGGTGTCACGCTCGCCGCGACGGGCCTCGAAGGTGTGCTCGCAGCCGCGGGCCTCGGCCTGCCGCCCGCGATCGCCGTCGATCCAAGCCTGACCGTGCGCGAGATTCCCGGCGCATTGCTCGTCGTCGACGATTACACAGCGCACGATATCAACGAGGGCTTCGCGCAGACGCGCGCGACGATCTGGTTCCAGCCACGCGCGGTCGTGACGCAGGCGGGTGCGAGGGCGCTCGTGCGCGCGACCGCCGCGAGCTGGGGCGAGCGCGACCTGGTGCATGCCCCACCGCAAAAAGACGCCGCCGACCTCGGCGGGCCGATCATCCTCGCTGCGATCGGCGGCAAGGGCCGCGTGATCGCACTCGGATCGGCGGAGTCGTTCACGACAGCCGTCCTGCGCGGCAGCGCGTCGGCGGGCGATCTGTGGCTCGCGAATGCCGTCCGATTTCTCGCCGGCCGGCCGACAACGAGGCTCGCGATCGCTCCGCGCGCAGCCGATCAGGTCCGACTCGTGATGACCGACAGCCAGCGTCGCACGGTCATCGTCTTGTCGATCGCGGGCATTCCGCTCGCGTGGATCTTCGTCGGCGCCCTCGCACTCGTGCTGCGACGGAGGCGCGCCGCATGATCGCAACGTTCCGCGGACTGGCCGTCCTCGCGGCAATCGCGGTTGTTCTCGCCGTTGCCCTCGTACTGTCGGCACCGGCAGCGCGGACCGTCGTCGATCGCACCGCCGTGCCGGGCTTCGACGGCGCGGCCGTCACTCAGCTCGTTTACACGCGCACGGGGCAGCCTGCGATCACGCTCGCAAAGGATCCGAGCACGGGTTGGCGCTGGACCAACGCCGAGCGGTCGGCGGCCGATCCGACGACCGTCGAC
>JAYVWH010000145.1:0-2742 GCA_043786265.1 Kofleriaceae bacterium
CCGCCGGGGGCGCAGGTACGCCCGCGGCGGTCGCAGTCGCTTGATCGATCGTGGCGTAGTCCGTAGCGTCTTCTGCCGCAGGCGTCGCGTGCAGCGGCAGGACCCAGCCCAAGCGACCCTTGCCGGCCTCGGGCGTCACGAACGACGCGATGTACACATCCGCGCCCGAGGGACAGCCTGCACCACCCGACACCGGCGTACCGGGACCGGATGGATGCTTCGGGCACGCGGCGAGTGCGAGGGCTGCTGTGACGAACGCGAGACTGCGCATGCGCCAACCATAGCCCAACTCAGTTGTCGGCGACCCCGAGGTAACGGGTGACCATCAGCGTGGTCTCGTCGACGAGCGCCGGATCGCGCAGGTGATGCGGATAGAGCAGCGCCGCACGGTGAACGACCGCCTCGATCGTGGATACCAGGATGAACGCCGCCATCTCCGGGTCACGGATCGCTAGCTCCGCACGGCGCGCCGTGAGTAGTGCCACGACCATGCGGTGGGTGAGTTGATCGAGGTCGCGCAGCTTCGCGAGCTTGCCGATGCGCGGTACTTGCTCGGTGAGCACGCGATGGAGATCGGGATCGATCGCGTGCGCGCGGATCGTCAGCTCGATCACCGCGCGCGCCGCCTGGGCAATTGGCAGCCGTCCAACGCGCGCGAGCTCGGCAAGCACGCCGTAGTTCATCTGCTCCATGTGCTGCTCGATCAACGCACCGACCATCGCCTCCTTGTTCGGGAAGTACTGGTACAGCGAACCGATCGAGACGCCTGCCTTGACCGCGACCGCATTCGTGGTCAGCCCATCAAAGCCATCGCGCACGAGAACCCGAGCAGTCGCCGCGAGAATCGAGTCCACGGTCGCCTTGCTGCGCTCCTGGCGCGGGCGTTTACGTGGCGTGGTCCGGACTTGGCGCTGCATCGAAGGCTCCTCAGGTGCGATAGGGAACGCGAGTAGACAATGTGAGCGTTCGCTCGCATTTTAGAGGTCGATGGCATCACTGACCAGCGTTTTCGCTCCCGGGGTGAAGTCCGTCCCGCCCGTTCCTGGCCTGCCGCTCGTCGGCAATCTGCTGCAGTTCCGGCGCGACCGGCTCGGGTTGCAGGATATGGCTGCGAGGACGGGACCGATCGCGCGGGTCCAGCTCGCGCACATCCCGGCGTACGTCATCACCGACGCCGATCTCGCGCACACCGTGCTCGCCGATCAGGCCGTGCTGTTCAAGAAGTCGGAGGCGATGAATTACCTCCGGCCGCTGCTCGGCGACGGCCTGCTGCTCAGCGAGGGCACGACGCACAAGCGCCATCGCAAGCTGCTCGCACCCGCGTTCTCGCCCAAGCGCCTCGCCGCGTACGGCACGGTCATGGTCGAGGAGACCGCGAAGCAACTCGCCGGCTGGCACACCGGCCAGCGCATCGACCTCGCACACGAGATGATGGAGATGACGCTTGCGATCGCCGGCCGCACGATGTTTGGCGCCGACGTTCGCTCCGATGCCGGCGCAGTCTCGGAAGGTCTCGAGCTCGGCATGCGCGCACACCAGGCCGCGATCAAGTTGCCGATCAACTTCGGCTTCGAGAAGCTGCTGCCGCGCCACCGGATGATGCAGCGAGGCGTGCAGCTACTCGACGACGTGGTGTATCGCCTGATCTCCGAAGGCCGCGCGCGCGGCACCGATCGCGGCGACGTGCTGTCGATCTTGCTGCTCGCCCGCGACGAGGAGGACGGCACCGGCCTCACCGACGCGCAGGTGCGCGACGAGGTGATGACGCTGCTGCTTGCCGGTCACGAGACGACATCCAACGCGCTGACCTGGACCTGGTACGAGCTCGCGCGCAACCCCGGCGCGCTCGCGGCGCTGGCAACGGAGGTCGCGACCCTCGGCGATCGCCCCGTCACCGTCGAGGATCTTCCCGCCCTGCCCTACAACCTCGCGGTCCTCGAGGAGGCGATGCGCATGCATCCGCCCGCGTACATGACGGGCCGCGAGGCCGTCGAGGACGTGACGCTCGGCGGTCACCGGCTGCCCAAGGGCGCGCTCGTGCTCGTCAACATCCGCGGAATCCATCGCCGTGCCGACTACTACCCGCGGCCGGAGACCTTCGACCCGACGCGCATGCTTCCCGAAGCGAAGAAGGCGCGCCCGCGCAACCACTACCTGCCGTTCGGCGCCGGCCCGCGCGTCTGCATCGGGTCGCACTTCGCGCTGCTCGAGGGCCAGCTCGCTCTCGCGACGATGGTGCAACGTGCGCGCCTGCGGCTGCTCGTGACGCGCGTCGTCCCCGAGCCGATGATCACGCTGCGTCCCCGCGGCGGTATGCCCGCCGTCGTGGAGCTGCTAGCCTGACCGGGAGTGGTCCGCATCGCGCTGTCCGCACTGTTCTCGGGATCGCTGCATCTCTACGTGTGGTGGCAGCTCGTACGGGCAGCGCAGCTGCCGCGGCCCGTGCACCGCGCGATCACGGCTCTCATGATCGCGATGTGGATCGCGGTCCCGGTCACGATCACGTCGCGGATGTGGGCACAGTCGCTGGGCGCTACGCTCGGCTGGTTCTCGATGCCGTGGCTTGCCCTCATCGGCATCCTGTTTGTCACGTGCGCGGTAGTCGACGTGCCACGGCGTCTCGCGCGTCTGGGCCACCGGCTCGTCCGTGGCAAGCAACCTTCGCCGAGCGCCGAGGCGATGTCGCGGCGGACATTCCTTGCCCGCATTGGTGCGGGCACAGCGGTCACCGTGGCTAGCGCG
>JAYVWH010000146.1:0-10382 GCA_043786265.1 Kofleriaceae bacterium
GGTCTTGCCGTCATCACCACCGCACGCAACGAGAGCGGCCGCAGCGGCCGAGGTACCCAGAAACTGTCTACGTGTCATCTTCATGGCTGGCTCCGTCGACTAGTTGTCGACGTCGGTCGGACGCGTGACGGGGCCTTGCGATGTTCGCTTGCCCCGGCGCGCCTTTGGTGTCTTGCGCCACTGCTCCTCCGCGCGATCGGAGCGCGTGGGATCGGTGACCTGGTAAACGATGATCTTCTGGCCCTTGGTGAGGACCGTCGAGTACGAGATGCGGTTGATGCGCGCGAGATCATGCGAGCCCATCCCGTACTTCTTGGCGACAGCTTCGAGCTTCTCGTTGCCCTTGGAGATGTACTCGGTGCGCACGCGGCCTGCGCGCTCTTCCGCGAGGTCGAGGTGCTCGGGCGAGCCGCGCGTGACGACAGAGATCTGGGTCTCATCGAGGAGCGCGACGTTGTGCTTGGCCGCGTCGAAGTTGGTCTCCACGAACAGCTGCAATACCATCCTCGGGTGGAGCTTGGCGCCGTCGTCGACCGCGTTCCAGTCGACGAGCTGGCTCGCCTTGACGCCGAACGCCTTCGCGACGCTGCCCACGGAATCGCCACTGACGACGCGATAGAACACGCGATCGCGATTTGCGACGCTGAAGTCCTTGTCAGGGACCGGCACGATCAGCGAGTCGCCTTCCTTGTGGTCGACGCCCGATGCGTGGAGGTTCGCCTTTGCCTTGGCGCTGTTCTTCTCGCGTATGTCGGCGGCGACGCGCGGCACGACGAGCACGGTACCGCCCTCGATCTCGCCATCACGCGCGATGCCGTTGAGCTTCCTGAGATTTGCAACCGACATGCCGTACGTGGTCGCGACGTCCTCGACACGCTCCCCGTGCGCCATCACGTAGGCGTCGTAGCCGTCCCAGTCGGTCTGCAGATCGGCGAGCTTGTGTGCGAAGTCGGCCTTCGCGCCGCGCGGCACGCGCACGACATACGAAGTCTCGCCGGGCGGAGTGCGGTCGCGGCGCAGGTGAGGGTTGAGACGCTTGATGTCCGCGTCCGTCGAGCCCGCCGCCTTCGCGATCACCGAGACTGCGAGCGACGCCGGCACGGCGACCTCGTCCCACGACTCGGCGGGCAGCTCCTTGATGTTGTCAAAGCCAAACACCGCGCGGTTGTGGCCGACGATCGCGGTTGCAATGACCTTCGGTGAGTACAGGCACGTCTCCCACGGGACGGCGTTCTCGTACTCGCACAGCTGGTAGAAGTCGTTCGTGTTGTAGCGCGCGATGGCGCGCAGCATGCCGCCGTACCCGACGTTGTACGCCGCCATCGCGGTGTCCCAGTCGCCGAAGCGCATGTGCAGGTCGCTCCAATAATCGATCGCGGCGAGTGTGGCGCGCAGCGGATCACGTCGCTCGTCGACCCAGCGATCCTGGCGCAGGCCGTAGATGCGACCACTGTCAGGCATGAACTGCCACAGGCCCGCAGCGCCGACGCCCGATGCGGTGTTCGGGTCGTATGACGACTCGATCATCGCGACGTAGAGCAGATCCTCGGGCAGCTTCGCCTTGCGCAGCTGCGTGGTGATCAGATCGCGATAACGACCCTGCGAGACGAGCCACGCCTCCATGATCGCGCGGCCGCGCGAGTCGGACTTATAGAAGAGCAGGTAGTCGACGAGCTTCTGCGTCCACCGCACCGGCATGTCCGGCAGCGCGAGCTTGTCGAGCCACGGCTGGTCGGGACGCAGCTCGCTCGGCTTGCTGACGCGGCGCGTGGTCGCGGTGCTCGCAGCTTCGAGCTTGCTGGCGGGCGTGCGCTCGTCGATCCACGGGCTCGCGCCCGGGGGCGGAAATGCTTCGACCTCGAACTCGTGCAGGAGCTCCGATGCGCGCGCACACGACTCGCCGACCGCGCAGCCGCGAATGATGCGGCGACCATCGGTGTCCTGCTCGAGCGCCGGCGCGGGCACGGTGACCTGCGGGGCATTTTGGGGCCCTGCATGCACGGGTGCGGGCTCGGGATCAGCGTGAGCTGCGCTCGTGCAAAGGGCCACGATTGCGAGCGCACGCATGGAGCCGAACATAGGTGTGAAGCTGCCTTTCCACCAAGTTTTCCGGCCGTTTTTCGAGCCTTCGACCAAAGGGTGCTACATTGGTCACCAGTCAAAAGGAGACCCCCATGCCCGGAATGGGCGAGCTAGTAGTCATCCTCCTCATCGTCCTCGTTGTGTTCGGCGCGAATAAGCTGCCGGGTATTGGCGACGCGCTCGGCCGAAGTATCAAGAACTTCAAGAAGGCCTCGGCGGTGGAAGATGACAAGGAAATCGCGAACAAGACCGCAAACGAGCTAGAGGCCGGCTCCACGAGCAAGGCCAAGGAGCTCGCTGCGGGCAAAAAAGAGGACGACGGTGAGTGGGAAGAGGTTGTCGTCCGCCGCAAGAAGAATCCGGGCTAAGCGAAACGCTGATCCAACCGCGGGCCGCTGCAGCTAACCGCTGCGGTCGGCGTCTTTGGCTTCGTGCGCTTCGAGCTCGTGCAGCTTGGCTTCGAGCTCGGCGATTCGATCGGCGAGGACCTTCACGTCCTTGTTTACGCCCGCCCACGGATTGACCGCGTGCGTGATGTTTTCGAGCGCGCCCCGCGCCTTCTCCTCGACCTGCTTCTGCCAGTCCTCGAGGCGCTGCTTGGAGTGATCGACCCACTCGCGTAGCGCGGCGAGGTTCTTCTTTTTCTGCGCGGCCTCATCGGTTGCCGCGTCCTCGATAACGGGCGCCGCAGGCACCGGCTCCTCGGTCCCATCGCCGTCGGTGCCGTCCACATTTCGCTTGAGCTTGTCGGGCAGGATGCTCTGCACGCGACGCTGGGCTTCGGCGAACCACTGACCACCACTCTGGATGATGTTTCGCATCGCGCCGAGCGGGAGGAAGCTGCGCTGCTTCTTCTCTTCCTCGAAGATGATCTGCGCCAACGTCACCGTCGTCAGATCCTCTTTGGTCTTGTTGTCGACGATCTTCACATCGTCGCCGTTCCGGATCATCTCGCTGATCTGATCGAGCGTGACGTACCGGCTGTGCTCCGTGTCATAGAGCTTGCGGTTCGCGTAACGCTTGATGATTCTGCCGGTGGGACGTTCGTCAGCCATGGCGGCTCCTCAATGATTCCAAAGTTATCACGCACCGCGCCATCGTCTCAATGTGCGCGGGGTTCGATGTCACAATGGATCCGTGGGGCCGGACCTCATCATCGTGCGCCTCAAGGCTATCCGCGACATGCGGATGCGGGTGCTTGCCCTCGCGTCGGCGTTCGGTGAGGGCGACCCCGCGGTCTGGGTCCAGGCGCTCGCCGCGATCATCACCCGTGCACATCTCGTTGACGACGCCGACGCGCTCGAGACCGTCGAAACGATCACCCACGCCGCGGCAGAGCCGACCCTGCGCTACGCGACACGCCAGGCGCTTTACGCCGCCGCGACGATGCATAACCTGCCCGCGATCGCCCGCCTGTTCCTGGTCCACTCCCCGCAGGGCGAACTGCCCCATCAGCTCAAGAAGCAACTCGGCCCCGAGCGCGCGCTGCGTCCCGCCGATCGCCCGTTGACGCTGGGCGAGCGTAAGTCGCTCGCGCGCACCCATCGCCGCGACAAGCTCCTGCTGATGATTCGCGATCCGCATCCCGCCGTCGTCGCGATCCTGATCGACAACCCGCACATCACCGAGCACGACGTCGTGAAGATGGCCGCGATGCGACCCGCGGTTCCCGACTCGCTCGCGAAGATCGCGTCACACGCGCGGTGGTCGGTGCGTCACCCGGTGAAGCGCGCACTCGTCCTCAATCCGTCGACGCCGCTCGCCGACGCGATCCGTATCGCGACCACGCTACGTGCCGTCGAGCTCACCGAGCTCGCCAATGACCATTCGCTGCCCGAGACATTGCGCCGCCACGCGAACGACGTGCTCGCGGGCCTGCAATCACGCCCTCGCGCGTAGCGCTACTGCAGATCTTTGGTCATCGACTCGGTCGCCCCGGCCTTGATCATGACCGGATACGAGAATCGATCGTCGCCGATGACGAACGTGATCTTGTGCTTGCCCGGCGCCAACGACAGCGCGTGCCCGTTGATCGGCGTCTTCAGACCGGTCTCATTACCGTCGACGAGGATCTTTGCCTGCGGCTTGCTGAACACCTGCAGATAACCCTTCGTCGGATCGTCCTTCGAATCTCCGGGGTTCTTGACCTTGGTACCCGCGCCCGAGCCCGAGCCCGTGCCCGTCTTGACGGTGGTGCCAGTGCCGGTCTTCACCGTCGAGCCCGAGCCGGTCCCTGTGCCCGCCTTCACCGAGCCCGAGCCCGTGCCCGTCTTGGTGTCGCCGGTCTTCGTATCGCCCGTCTTCACGTCGCCGGTCTTCGTATCGCCCGTCTTCACGTCACCGGTCTTCGTATCACCGGCCTTCACATCGCCGGTCTTCACATCGCCGGTCTTCGTGGCCGACCCCGATCCTGCCGGGACCTCGGCGCTGCCCGAGCCCGTACCGTTGGTGACAGCCGCGCTGCCCGCGCTGCCCGTCGCCCCCGAGCCACTGACAGCATTGAAGCCGCACTCGAGCGTGGTGATCTTGCCGGGCTCGAGCTTCACCTTCTCGTCGTCGCACGTCAGGCCGTTGTTGCCGACGAGCTTGATGTGCTTGACGCCAGCCAGCACGCCGACGGTCTGATCGTGAGCGACCGTGCCAACGCGCGTACCGTCGACGAACATCTCTGCGCTCATCGCAGGCGGCATGCTCAGCTTGACGGTCGCGAACTTGCCGGGGCTCGCTGTCTTCGTTGTCTTGCTGCCATCGTCGAGGACGAACATCTTGACGACGACGAAGCCAATCAACACGAGTGCGGCGATGCCGACACCGATGCCGATGTCGCGCCACAGCGTCGACTTCTTGCCCTCGGCCGGTGCGACGGCCATCGGATCGACAGCCGCGGCGGCCTGCCCATACGACTCCTGCTGACCATATGGCTGCTGCTGGTCGTACGGCTGCGGGAAGTTTGGATAGCTCGGGTTCTGCGGCGGCTGCTGCGGATAGCCGCCCGGCGAGTAGCCCGGGTTCGAGCCCGTCGGTGGCGCGACCGCTGCCTGTTGTCCCGACGGACGGAACGGCGGAGCCCCCGGCGCACCGTAGTTGCCGAGGATCGGTGCGCTCATGCCGAGTACGGTGCGCTGCGGCTCGCCCTGATTCTGGCTATCGGCCATACCGCTCGACGGCATCCCGCCCGGCGTACCGACGCCCATGCCGCCCATCGCGGGCTGGCCTTGCGGCGTACCGAACGGCTGCTGGTAGCCCATGTTGCTCGAAGGCTGTCCACCCGCCGCGGCGAGACCATCGGTTGACGCCGCACCGGAGCGCATGCCCGCGGCCGCCATCGACTGGTTTGGAATCGGCCCCGTCGGTTCAGGGATCGGACGCTGAGTGCTCGGACGTCCCGGAGCTGCACCGGGCGGCCCCTTGACCGGCATCTTGCCGAGCGGCTGCGAGAGATCACGCGCACTCGGCGCACGCGCCGCGGCTGCGGGCGGAGGCGGTGCGATGGCCGCAGGGTCGTCGCCGAAGATCTCGGTTGGCGCTTCTTCGCCGAATTCGCCATCGTCGTCGTCGTCGTCGTCCGCAGCTTTCTGGAAACCCGGCTTGGGCGCAGCAGCCACCGGCGCGGGCGCAGGGCCCGGCTTCTTCGGTGCTGCCCCCCGCGGCCCCCCAGCCGCGGGGCTTTGGCTGACATCGGGCGAGGCCCCCACCCCGTGCTCCATCGTGGCAAAATCGGGTCCGCCGAGGATCGTCGAGTCGCCCTCGGGGGCGCCCGCCGCGCCGAGGTGCTCGTTGACGTCGAGCTTGGCTTGCGCCGATGGCAGCCCCTGGATCAGACCGTCGCGGCCGACCTTCTTGTACTGCTCGAGCAGCCCCCGCTCGCGCTCGATCTCGGGCGAGAACTGTTCCTTGAGCCAGCCGGACAGAGTCTTCGCCGTGAACACGACGTCCTGCGCCATCAAGAACTGCTGCAGGTCCGCGAGCATCTCGCTACACCACTGATAGCGATCGTCGACGTCCTTCGCGAGCGCTTTGAGGATGACCTTCTCGATCGCCTCGGGGATGTTCGGGTTGATCGCGCGCGGCGCCTGGATGTCGACGTTGCGGACCTTCTCGAGCGTCGAGAAATCGGTCTCGCCCTGGAACAGGCGCTCACCGGTCATGCACTCGTAGAGCATCGTGCCGATCGCAAAGATGTCGCTGCGGCGATCGAGCGGCAGGCCGCGGACCTGCTCGGGGGACATATATCCGAACTTGCCCTTGAGCACGCCGGCCATCGTGCGGGAGTTGCGCGACGTCGCCTTCGCGATGCCGAAGTCGATGACTTTGACCTCACCTTCGTAAGACACGAGCACGTTCTGCGGCGAGCAGTCACGGTGCACGATCTCGAGCGGACGGCCGAGCGGGTCTCGCTTGCGGTGCGCGTAGTCGAGCCCCTCGAGGACCTTCGCGATGGCGAAGCACGCCATCGGAACCGGCATCTGGACCTTGTTCTTGCGGAGCCGGTTCTGGATCTGGAGCAGATCCTTGCCCCAGATGTACTCCATCGCGATGAAGTGCGAGCCGTCGATGCGGCCGAGCTCGAAGATCTGACAGATGTTCGCGTGCGCGAGCTGTCCTGCGATCTTCGCTTCATCGATGAACATCTTGATGAAGTCGCGGTCCTCGCCCATCGTCGGCAGGATTCGCTTGATCGCGATGATCTTCTCGAAGCCTTCGACGCCATACGACTTGGCCTTGAAGACTTCAGCCATGCCGCCGACGCTGACGCGATCGAGCAGCAGGTATTTCCCGAACGGGACGGGTTGCCTCACTCCAGAGAAATCGTACCGGTCGCTATCGCCGATCTCAATGAATAAGAGGTCTATACACCACGGGCAAGCGACGACAGGTGATCGTCTGCTTGTTCGTCCAGTGGTGACGAACCCATGGGCTACAGCCCCCGAAATCTCAGAACGTCAACGAGATGCCGAACGTCGCGCTCGTGTTCGTTGAAGTTGCGTACGGCGCGAGTGCGTGTTCTCCGCGGGGCCGCCCATAGCCACGGACACCGTCATACACGCCATACACGTAGGTCAGAATGAGTCCAACACCTGCCGTGATATTCAGCCCACGCAGCGTCTTCGCCGAGTCGTAGTGGTTCGTCGTCTCGTCGCAACCCGCGCTCGTCTTGTCCGGATCGACGGGGCCCGTCAGCTTCTTGCACCACGAGCGCAAGACGAAGTAGGTCGTCACGTTCGTGACGAAGAATGCAGCGAGCAGGCTGCCGATCACGATCCCCTTCACGCGGTCGCCGTTCTGAAACTGACCGAACGGCGGCACGAGTGTCAGGATCATGTAGCGCTTCGCCTTGGGCCGGCGCGCGCGCAGCTCCGGTGCATGGCGCGATCGCACGTCAGAGAAGAACGTGATCACTTCTGGTGGATACAGCGCAGCGTCGAGCTGACCGTCCGGATCGATCTTGAGGTACTCGAAGAAGTGCCGGTCCGCGAGCTCGCGATCGGGCGGCTGCACGAACAGTGCTGCGATGCCCGCGAGCCGGTGTGCTTCCGCTAGCTCGGTCGTTGCGAGCGACTGCGCGAGCAGCGGTTCGATGTATGCGCTGACCCGCGCCCACTCTCCGTTCGCCGCCGCCGCGTTCGCATCGCGCAACGCAGTCGCGGGATCGCTGGGTGGCGCCGCACCGGGCTGCGCGAGGGCGATGCTCGTCAGCGCGAGCAATACGAGGATGGCGACGCGCTTCATCGCCATCCCGCGACGAGCCGGCGCAGCTGCGCATTGACGATCGCGAGGACTTCGCGGGCGGTGCGCGCTGCCATGTCCTGCTCCGTGATGCCCTTGTCGCCGACGATCGTGTCGGTGCGGACGATGCGCTCGAATAGCATCGTGCCCTTGTGGATCACGCGGACGCGAACGCGCGCGCGACCGAGCGGAACCTCCCCGGGCTCGACGGCGAACGTGAGCACCTCGAGTGCGAGGCCGACGTCAGAATTCATGTCCCGTGTGGTCGCGACGCCTGTCGCACGGCTCAGTCTCTCGGGCTCGACGGTATGCGCCGCGCGCCTGTGCTCACTGCTCCAGCGAGGCAGCTCGGACGCGAGGCCGGTCGCGAGCAGCTCGAGCGCCGGCGTGCTCGCACGGGGCGCCGACACGGCGAGAACGATCGCGGGCAACGCCGGCGCGGTCGCGACCGGTCCCTTCGGGGTCGGGATCGGCTTGTCATCGAGAGGTGGAGCCGGATGCGCCGGCTTCGCGAGCGCTCGCAGGTGCGCGCGTACAGCGGGCACGATGCGCGCGGCCAGGTCGGCCGCGGCCTTATCGATCGCGGTCAGCGACGGTGCAGTTGACGGCAGCGTCTCGAGCGTGGCGCCACCGCCGTGCGGATCGCGGATGCGAATCGAGACGGTGATCGCGGTGCCCTTTTCAGCCTTGATCGTACCGTCGACGATCAACTGCGCGCGATCAGGCACGTCCATCTTCGCGCCCACGACGACGACGTCGAAGCCCTGAGCCTTGAGCGCACGGCCGATCTCGGCAGCGACCGGCTGACCGTAGATCTCGAGACGCTTCTCGGCGTCGAGTGGCAAGAGCGCGATGGTCTCGGCGTACACGCGCGCGGCCCCGGCGAGCAGCCAGGCGACAGCGACGAGCACGCGCAGCCACATGCGGGGATCCTACATCGTCCCCGGGTCGGGGACAGCGATGCGGTAGTCGCTCAGCGCACTCGCCGCAGTCTCGGCGATCGGTCGCGTCGCATCGACGCCGGTGCACTGGCCGCAGAGCAGCTGGACCGACGTGCCGGGCAGCGGCTGCGCCGAGCCCGAGATCGAGACCTTGCCGCTGATCACGAGAGCGTCGGGCAGGACCGCATTGGCGGGCACGCCGGCGGCGGTGATGTTGGTCTCCTCGCGACGCGCGACGCGCAGATACGGATCGATGAAGCGCACGTCGTAGCGGCCACCTGCGGCGAGCGACAGCGAGAATGCGCCCGACGCGTTCGTCGTGGTCATGATCGGGTGTGCATCCGCAAGCGCGAGCACGCCGAGCGGGGTTGCCTCGACCTGCACTCCGCCGAGTCCGGCCGTCGCCGAATTCTTTGCGATGCCGTTTGCAACGACGAGCGGCGGGGCATCGATCGTGGTGGCCGCACACGCCGAGGTATCGAGCGCATCGACCGCAAAGTCATTGGCGCCGAGCTCGATCACCGTCGAGAGTGTCGAGGCGCGTGGGACGAGCACCGACGGCAGCTTGCCGGTGCCGTCGGCGCTGGCGGCGATCCGAACGGTGCCGAGCGCGTTTGCCGCCGCGCCCGCTGTGACCGTCCCTGCAATCGCCGCCAGCGAACCGACCACGGTGACCTTGGCGCTCGGCTGGTTGACGACACTGCGCCGCACCGGTGTGTTTGCGAGATCGCACGTCGCGAGACCCGCGCTGTAATTGATCTGCATCGACTGCGTCAGCGTGAACGCGGCGGTCGCCTCGAGGCGCGGCAGCCCGCTCGTCGCTGGTGGCGTGACCTTGGCAGTGATCATCGCCCCGGCCGGAAAGTCCGCGTGAAGAGAGAACGAGCCGTCGCCCGCGGTCGTCGCGAGCGTCGAGGGCACGCCGTTGCTCGTCAGCTGGACCTTCGCGCCGGCGAGCACCGAGCCCCCGGGGTTACGTACGATGCCGGTGACGAGCGTGCCCGCGCCGACGACGAGCGACGTGGTCGTTGCGGTCCACTGCACGAGCTTGGGCGCGAGCGCGGTGTTGACCGGGATCACGAGCACGTCGTGGGTGACGCCGACGAGCTGCGTCGAGTACGTGCCATTGGCGCCGGTGAACAGCTCGGTGAACGCGGTTGGCGTGCTGACCGGCATGAACTTCACGTAGGCCGCGATGCCGGGGCCACCGGCGCCGTTGCGGACCGTGCCGTCGGCGTCGAGGCCGGGGTCGAGAGTGATCGCGCGGACGTAGTCGGCGCCGCCATGAATCTGAATGAACTGCTCTTGCGGCGGCGCACCCGAGTTTGCCGGCGGCACGCTGCGCAGGCGGTAGACAGCGGTGTTCGCACCGGGCGCGAGAACATTGATGTCGGTATCTGCGAACGGGCAGCTGGTCGCCCCGCCGCTGATGGTGACCGAGACGTGATAAGGGCCGGGGTCGGCGGCGATGAAGCCGATCTGCGAATTGTCGGACGCTTCTTGTGTATGCGGGACCGTCTGGTTCTCGTGCTCGACGTGCCACGTGTACGTGAATACACCCGGCTGACCGACGACGTTGACGCTTGCGCGGATCGGCGCGATCGAGCTCGCCTCCGGCGCGAACGGATCCCA
>JAYVWH010000147.1:0-2855 GCA_043786265.1 Kofleriaceae bacterium
CTCGACTGGATCGCGCTGTCCGATGCGGACAAGACTTCGCGCGGATCGGCGTCGCTGACCGCGAAGCACGCACTGCTGCTCGCGGTTGGCCTGCGCTACCGGCGGATGCGGTCGTCCATGCTCGCCGCGATCGAGCGCAAGCGAACCCCCGCGATCGATTTCCTCAACGGCGAGGTGGTCACGCGCGGCGCGAAGCACGGCATCCCGACGCCCGTGAACCAGCGCATGGTCGATACGGTGTGGGCGATCGCGCGCGGCGAGCTGACGTCGTCGCGCGAGACTCTCGACAAGGTCTGCAGCGGCGACTGAGGTCAGTTTTCGTCTGCGCTCGGCTCGCGCCGCACGCGCAGCGACCACACGAGCAGCGCGAGAAGGCCGAGGACGCCGAGTCCCGCGAGCGTGACACCGGCGACCAGGCCCGGTGCCTCGTAGCGCCACGAGACGATGTGCGCTCCACCCGGTAGCGCGACCGCGCGGCGCATCACGTCCGCGGTCACCCAGGGCGTGTCGGCGCCATTGACCTCGACAGTCCATCCGCGCGCGTTCGTCGACGACACGACCGCGTAGCTCGCGTCCTGAGACGCGCAGGTGAGATCGATCGCACCACGCGCCCAGCGAATGATCGTGCATGGTTCGGGGGCACGCGGCTCGTCCTGCTGGTCGGGCCCGCTACCATGGAGCACGGCGAGCCCGATCGGCAGACCGCGACTCGTGCCCGGTGGGAACAGCCGCGCGATCGCCGCGGCGTCATCGGCGACCCAGACCCATTCAAACACCATCGCCGCTGGTGGCGCGGATGGGAACTGCGCGAGCGCTGACTGCCCACGACGTGCGAGCTCGACGAGGTTTCGCCCCTCCATCGCTCCGGGCAAGATCGCGAGCTGGATGCCATAGCGCTCGAGCAGCGCTCCGCCGACGCTCGACGCCGACAGCCACAGCTGATCGTGCGACGGTGGGCGCGCAGGATCCACGCTGCGCGCCGCGCCGAGGCCAAACCGTGCCGCGGCGGCACCGGTCAGGGTCGCGATCGCTTCGGCGACCGTCAGCTCGTGCTGCTCCTCGTAGAGCCGGGGTGGCCGATACACGCGCAGTGGCGCAGCGGGGTTCGTCTTGTCGCGTGCCTTCGCAGCGGCAAGGGCCCACAGCGGCGTGCGGGTCACGCTATCGCGGGCGGTCGCAGGTGCAGTCACACCGAGGCTGCCGGCGCTCGGCGCGACGAGCAGCGCCGCGATCGCGATGCTGCTCCAGGTTGCTTCGCTCCACCGCCATGCCACGACAAACAGACCGCCGGCACACGCGAGCGCGATCGCACCGTCGACGAGCGCGCGATCGAGCCCAGGCGAACCGGCACGAGAGCGCAGCATCGCGAGGGCGCCGAGGCCGAGCGCAGTAACGACCGCGCCGCCGCCGATCGCCAGCAGCGCGCGACGCTCCCCGCCGACGAGCGCGTCGATCCCGACGGCCGCGTACGAGGCCGCCACCATCGCGAGGACAGCGAGGTGGAGCTCCGGTGCGCCGAGCCACGCGGGCCACCCGCCGCCGCGACCGACGACGACCGCGAGAACGGCGAGAGTGACCGAGAGGCCGATCATACGTCGGGAGGGATGCGCCAGCGCCGCGAGCGCGAACACGGGTGCGCCGATGAACAGACTCGGCAATGCGGGTGCGGTGCCAGCGATCGCCGCGACCGCATGTTCACCCGACACCGCACCGAAGCTGCCGGGCAGCACGAGCTCGAGCAGGCGCGATGGCTTGAGCGCGGCCAGGGTCGCTCCAGTTCCGTCGCCTGCGATCGCCAGTGCGGGGATCCACTGCGCTGCGGCAATCGCGAGGCCACCGAGGATCGCGGCGCACAGCCAGCGCACCTGCGCGCGCCGTCCAAGGGCGATCACGAGCACGAGCGCATCGACGAGGATCGCGAGCGAGCCGGTCAGGCCGATCGCGCCGAGCGCGAGACCGAGCAACGCGGCATAGCGGCGCGCGTGTGCCGGCGTCGCGGCGGTCGCGAGCGAGACCGTCGCCCAGCCGACCCAGGGGACGTGCGCCAGTGCAGGCAACACACCGCGCACCGCGCAGCCCGCCGCGATCCCGCTCGCGGCGACCAGCGCACCCGCGACGACGCTCGCGAGCTCGCCCGCACCGAGTCGACGCGCCCACACCGCCACGCCGAGCGCGAGCCAGAACAGCTGCAGCACTGCCAGCAGGTCGAGCAGGTGCGGCGTCGCAGCGAGCCACGTGAGAGGATACGCGGCGCCATGCGATGGCTCGCCGAGCAGCGGTACGCCGAGCCCCGTGCCATCCCACCAGGTCGGGGCCTCTCCCGTGAGCACGGCCTCGGAGGCCGCGAGCTCGGCCGGCGCGATCTCGGTGTGATAGCGAACGTCATCCCAGGTCTTGCCGCCCAGGACGATCCGCGCGTACAGCACGAGCACGATCACGCACAGGACCATCGCGACGAGCGGCGCGCGCTGCGGCGAGATCGACACGGCGGGGAACTATAGAGTGCGCCGCCTGTACTTGACAGCCGAAGCAGCGGGGACGAAAACGTCGGACATGCACCGCTGGCTCTGCGTCCTCGCGCTGGTGGCGAACACCACCGGGTGCAACCGAAGCCCGAAAAACGAGGCTCCATGCGGCACGGTCGCGGCGAAGCTGTTCTCGCTGGCGACGGACGATCTCGCAAAGGCGACGGTTGAACCGGCCACGCGCAAGGCGGTCGCCGAGCAGCTCCCCGCCATGCGGGATGCTCTCGTGCAGATCTGCAGCGATGGCAAGTGGTCCGCCGCAGTGCGCAACTGCATGGCGAACGCCGTCGATCATGCCGCTTTTCAGGCCTGCCAGCAGCAGCTGACCGA
>JAYVWH010000148.1:0-1847 GCA_043786265.1 Kofleriaceae bacterium
ACACCCGAAGCGGCCTTGCCGACGACTTCCTGGACCTTCTCGAGCATGGTCACGCTGTCCCACGGCTTGGGAAGGTTGGCGTCGGCGCCGACCTGCGCACCCTTGGCCGCGTCGTACGGCGCGCCGTTACCGACGAGGATGACGACGGGAACATCCGCCGTCGCACCGTCGGACTTGAGCGCGAGGCACAAGTCGTAACCGGTCTTGCCGGGCATCGCCGAGTCCGCGAGGACAACGGCGGGCTTTTGCGCCTTTGCCTTTGTCAGGGCCTCGTCGACGTTCCGCGCACCGACGTACTGAAACTCGGTTCCACGGAACGTGATGTCCGCGACCTGTTGCATCGTCGCGCTGTCATCAACGCATAGAACGATCTTGCTCACGTAGGTCCTCCCAAAGCTGACGCTACAGTAGCAGGGCTTTCCCGAGCCGGTCAAACCAACAGCCTAGAAACCTTGAAGCTTTCGGTGCTAGCTTGCGCGACCGATGCCCAGTCATCACACGCCATTGCACCGCGCTGCCGCCGAGGCTGTGGCGGCGGCAGCCGGGGTCTCCGCCGATGACCTGAAGGTCGAGGCCCCGCCCCGTGCCGTGATGGGCGATCTCGCTGTCGGGTGCTTTGCCATTGCCAAGGCCAAGAAGCAGAGCCCGGCGGACGCCGCCAAGCAGATCGCGGCCGCCTTCGTGCCGGGTGAGTTGCTTGCGAGCGCCGAGGCGGCGGGTCCGTTCGTGAACTTTCGCGCGAACCGGTCGGCGGTGCTGCGCTGGCTCGTCGATGCGACGCTCCAGAAGACGCTGCTGCCGCGCAAGCATGGTGCCGGCAAGACGATCACGATCGACTACGGCTCGCCCAACATCAGCAAGCACCTCGCCTATCACCACATCCGCGGCACGACGCTCGGTCACGCGATCGCGCAAAGCCATCGCGCGCTCGGTTACAAGGTCGTCGGCATCAACTTCCTCGGCGATTGGGGAACCACGCACGGCATGGTGCTCGCGGCGTATGTCGACGAGCGCGGCGAGCAACCGGCAAGTCCTGGCGCCCTCGCGTCGGTCGCGATCACGGTCAGCGAGCTCACCGCGCTCTACGTCGCGTTCCGCGAGAAGTACAAAGGAACGACCGAGGCAGAGAACCGCGGCCGTGCGTGGCTCAAGAAGCTCGAGCAAGGCGAACCGTGGGCGACGGCGCTGTGGCAGCGGTTCCGCACGGTCTCGTGGAGCGAGTTCGAGGAGATCTACAAGACGCTCGACATCCAGTACAACGACCTCAACGGCGAGAGTCACTTCTGGAAGGACGCCGAAGCGATCATCGAGGACCTGCGTGCACGCGAGCTCCTCGTCGAGAGTGAGGGCGCGCAGGTCGTCGAGCTGGACGGCGAGAAGACGCCGATCCTGCTGCTCACGAAGGACGGCACAACCCTTTACGCCACGCGCGACGTCGCGGCCGCGATGTACCGCGAGAACACCTATCACCCGACGCGCTCGCTCTACGTCGTCGACCGCGGCCAGTCCCTGCACTTCCGCCAGCTGTTCAAGCTGCTCGGCAAGATGGGTCACGCGTGGGCGAGCAAGTGCGAGCACGTGCCGTACGGTCTCGTGCGCGTCGGCGGCAAGAAGACCGCGACGCGCCTTGGCAACGTCGTTTTGATGCGCGACGTGTTCAAGATCGCCCAGGACGAGGTGCGCGCCAAGATCGCCGAGGTCAACCCGGACCTCCCGGCCGACATCGTCGATACCGTCGCACCCCAGGTCGGTATCGGTGCCGTGATCTTCGCGAACCTCGTCCCGCAGCGTGACAAGGACATCGACTTCGATATCGAGAGTGCAGTCGCGCTCGACGGCGACTCCGG
>JAYVWH010000149.1:0-3440 GCA_043786265.1 Kofleriaceae bacterium
GGCGAACGCGACCCGTGACGTAGGGTGTGGGACCGATGAAGCCCGCCGCTTCGACGATCCCATCGGTGATCACCGCGTCCGGCTGCGCGAAGTCGGCGGCGGTGTCGTCACGCCACGTTCGCAGCTCGGTCGGGGCCATGCACGTCTGCGAGAGCTCGTCGCACTCCTGTCCGGATGGACACTCTCCGGTGCTCGAGCAGGGCACGCCGAGCTTGAAGCTCGGATCGTAACAGCCGGCCCACGCGAGGAGCGCCGCAGCGACAGCACGGTGGCGCACGCCATCTGATACCGCGACGCGCGCGTGAATACGGTCAGGTTGCGGGGACCAGCCGGTAGATGGCACCGGTGAGCTCGACTACATACAGCTCGCCATCGTGATCCGTGCCAAATGAGCTGATCTGCGTGAGGACGGCTTGCTTGTCGATCGCCGCCTTCCAGTCCCAGTGCTCGCGCACGGCACCTCCCTGCCACACAAAGCTGCGCAGCAGTCCGGTGCAATAATCGGCGTAGAAGTAGCGGCCCGCGAGCTCGGGCAGCGCCTTCCCGCGGTAGACGCGTCCACCAGTGATCGAACAGCCTTCGTCGTGGGAGTACTCCGCCGCTGGCAAGGTGAACGCGCTCTTGTCGCACGACGCTTTGCCCGTCCCGGTCTCGGCGTCAAAGCAGTGGCTTCCTTCGACCACGTTCCATCCGAAGTTGTGCTGCTTGGTGTCCCCGTGCGTGACGACGTGCACGTACTCCCATAAATTCTGACCGACATCGCCGATGAACAGATCACCGTTCGCACTGTCGAACGCGAAGCGCCACGGGTTGCGCAGCCCGATGTGCACGATCTCGGGCGCCGGCTTGGCCGCGTCGACATCGAAGCGCAGCAGCTTGCCTAGCAACACCTTGGGATTCTGTCCGTTGCCGTGCGGATCGTTGGCGGCGCCGCCGTCCCCCATGCCCGTGTAGAGCTTGCCGTCGGGGCCGAACTCGAGATGGCCACCGTTGTGGTTTGAATACGGCTGCTCGATCATCGCGAGCTCGCGACGTGTCGAGACATCGACCGCGTTCGGATCCGTGCCGACCTTGTACTCGACGATGTGCGTGTTGCTATCGCGCGAGGTGTAGTTCACGTAGAGCTTGCCGGTCGTCGCGAACTGCGGATGAAACGCGAGACCGAGGAGGCCCTGCTCGTTGCCGGTGGAGAGGCCGGTGATCGTGAGGAACGGGGCCGGCGCGAGCTTGCCGTTCTCGATCACGCGAACCGTTCCTTTGTGCTGCTCGAGAATGAACATGCGTCTGCGCGCATCTCCCGGTGCGACCGTCAGTAGCACCGGGCGATCGAGCCCGTGCGCGACCTCCACAAGCCTGACCTTGGCTGCGACGTCCGGCGGCACCGTGACAAGGGTGGCGGAGCCTGGGGCATCGCCGGTTTGTGCTGCAGATCCAGCCGTTTGCGCAGAGCCGGGGTGCGCAGGCGAGTGGTCTGGGGCGCGCCCGTCTCCCCGGCAACCGGCGGCAATGGCGATGGCGAAGAGAGCGACCTTCACGACGAAGAGTCGTGCCACGAAGTCGCGATGTTAGCGAATGGCGCGATCTATTTATGGCTGGGGGAGGAGCCGGCCGCGTTGCTTTGCTAAGCACATGCGCCGGCTACTTGGCTCGCCACCCCATTGCACACCAAGTGCAACTCCCCGAATCAACGCCTGTTACATCGAGGGGTATTCGTGGGGTGTCTGGCACGAGGCGTGCTGATAGGTTCCGCCACAGCAGGAGTTGTAAACGTCATGCAGGTCAACGCACATATCTCGCGCAAGAACACGCCGGTCCCGACGAGCAACACGGGCGACCTGGCCGCGTACTTCGAGCACTCGAAGAAGGGTGTTGACGTCCTCGAGGATGGGCTCACCGAGATCACGTTCGGCGAGTACCTCGTTGACCAAGGCGTCCTCGACCGCTTCCAGCTGTTCCGCGCGCTGCAAATGCAGGATCGCCTTCCGGGTGTCCGCCTCGGCGAGTGCGCCGCAGCTCTCGGCTACGCGCCGATCGCTGCCATCGAGCGCCTGTACGAGCGCCTCCAGCAGATCAGCACCGTCTCGGTCGGTTAACTCTCGAAGCGGTCGCACTGTTCGGCGTGGATCAGTTAGCCACTTCGAAGATGGCGGCGATCGAAATCGCTACGCCAGGTAGACGCGCCGAGCGCAGTGTCTCGCCGACCGCGAACACGCGAATCAAACCTTCGCGTGGGATGATCGAGATCATCTGATCGGTTCGGTCGACGAGCCAGACTTCATCGGCATGGCGATGCCAGATCCGGACGATCAGCTCCTCGCCCGGAAGCTGGCCCTGGACGACGACGGCCGCGAACTGTTCACGCTGCTTGACGTCGACGTCGCTGTAGGCCGCGGACTCCTCGTCGAACCAGTACTGGTGGCCCTTGACGCTCACGGTGAGCGGGGCTGCGACCTGGGCCGACAGCTCGGCGCGCAGCTTCGTGATCACAGCCGGCTCGATATCGCGGCCCATGACCCTATCTACCGCTTGCGGTACGAGCGCGCCATGCACAGGGGCATGGTGATCGGCGCCGCCTACGGCGAGAACGACTAGCCGATCGCGCGGATCACGGCGTCGGTATAGCCGGCAGTATTCGCCTTGCCGCCGAGGTCGCCGGTGCGCGTCTCTGGGTTCGCTAGCGCGGTCTTGATGCCCTTGCGCAGGCGCTCCGCCGCATCGCGCTGGTCGACGTGATCGAGGAGCAGCGCGGCCGACAGCATGAGGCCGGTCGGATTCGCGATGCCCTTACCCGCGATGTCGGGCGCGGTGCCGTGCACGGCCTCGAACATCGCGCAGCCGTCGCCGATGTTGGCTGCCGGCGCGACACCGAGACCACCGACGAGCCCGGCCGTCAGGTCGCTCAGGATGTCACCGAACAGATTCATCGTCACGATCATGTCGAATCGCTCGGGCGCGATCACGAGCTTCATCGCCGTCGCATCGACGATCATGTCGTCGAACTGGATGTCGGGATAGCGCTTCGCGATCTCCTTGCCGCAGTCGAGGAACAGACCGTTGGTCATCTTGAGGATGTTGGCCTTGTGGACGAGCGTGATCTTCTTGCGACCCATGCGACGCGCGTACTCGAACGCATAGATGATCACGCGCTCGCTGCCGAACTTGGTGATGATCGCGATCGACTCGGCCGCGCTGCGGCGTGGGTCGATGTAGTGCTCCACACCGGCGTACAGATCCTCGGTGTTCTCGCGAACGATCACGAGGTCGACATTCGTGTAACGCGATGGCACGCCTTGCAGCGTCTGCACCGGCCGAACGTTCGCGTACATGTCGAACGTCTGGCGCAGCGTCACGTTCACGGAGCGATAACCGCCGCCACTCGGCGTGGCGAGTGGGCCCTTGAGTGCGAGCTGATTCTTCTTGATCGAATCGATCGTTGCTTG
>JAYVWH010000150.1:0-3808 GCA_043786265.1 Kofleriaceae bacterium
GTGCTGTGCTCCATTACTGGAACCTTGGGGGAAGACAAACGGATGAAGTACGCGCTCCTATTGACGGCGACAGCGATCGGCACCACGGCGGCTTGCGACAACGTGTCTGGTCACGTCAGCGCGACCAAGACCGGCGACACGAGCCACCCCGCGGAGCGACGCTCGCCTGTCGAGGAGCTGCGTGCTGCCTGCGTGGACGACATGCCGAACGCTGCCGCGCTCATGCGCGCCCCGTATCTGCAGCAGGTCAGCAAGACGGGCGCGACGCTCGGCTGGGTGACCAACGCCGCTGCGAACGATGTCATCACGCTGTCGAATCCGGTCGGCAAGGCGCTGAGGAGCGCCCCCGGCGTGATCGAGAACGTCGCGCTGCGTAGCGCCGGCGAGAAGCAGATGTGGAGCGCGGTCGAGGCGCTCGACCCGGCTACGACGTACTGCTACCAGCTCACGAACGACGCCGGCCTGATCACAGGACGCACGGGGTTCAAGACTGCCCCGGCAGCCGATAGCGACGCGCCCGTGCGCTTTCTCGCGTTCGGCGACTCCGGTGGCAACACCTCGGACCAGTGGGCGCTGCAGGAGCAGATGTACACGGTCCCCTACGACCTGATGATTCACACCGGCGATGTTGCGTACGACAACGGCACGCTCGATCAGTACGAGCAGAACGTGTTCGGTGTCTACGCGGACCTGTTCCGTAACATTCCGTTCTTCCCGGCGTCGGGTAACCACGACTACGGGACGATGAGCGGCGCACCGTTCCGCGAGGTGTTCAACCTCCCCGGTGATGCCGGCGAGAAGTGGTACTCCTACGACTGGGGCCGCGTTCACTTCGTCGCGCTCGACACCGAGGCCGACTACGCCACCCAGGCCGCGTGGCTCGAGACCGATCTCGCCGCGTCGACCGCGCCGTGGAAGATCGTCTACATGCACAAGCCGATGTACTCGTCGGGCCAGCACGGCTCGGACTCGTCGCTACGCAGCAAGCTCGAGCCCGTGCTGCAACGCCATGGCGTTCAGCTCGTGCTCTCCGGTCACGACCATGACTACGAGCGCATGCTCCCCCAGAAGGGCGTCGCGTACGTGGTCACGGGTGGCGGCGGGATCGGCACGCGCAGCGTGGGTTCGTCGAGCTTCACCGCGTTCTCGGAGGACGTCATCCACTTCGTCTACGTCGAGGTCGGCATGGACGAGCTCGTCCTGCATGCCATCGACGCGACCGGCCGTGAGTTCGACTCGATGGTCGTACCGCGCGCTTCGACGTAGCCGGGGCGCACAGCGTGCGCCTGTGTCATAGGTGAGTACGGCAGAAGACGTACGCCGATCTCGCGTGCTGGAAGCTAGCTTCGATACATGAACCGGATTGCTGCTGTCCTTGCTTCCGTTGCCTTCGGATGCGGCTCTACCGCAAAGATGGCCCAGCTCGTCGTCACCGGCGACGACAAGACCGTTCGCCAGCGGCCGCCCCACTCGCGGCCTAGCTCGCCAAGCTCGACGCAGATTCTGTTCGTCGCGTTCGACGGCATATCGCGCGGGCTGCTGTACGACCTGCTGCGGGCAGGCAAGCTGCCCAACCTCGCCGCTCTGCTCGGTGGTGACGGGCTCGCGCATGCGCATCTCGATGACACGTTCCTGGCGGGCATGCCGTCGACGACGATGCCGGCATGGGTCAGCGTTCAGACCGGAGTGGGAGCGGCCGAGAGTGGTGTTCCGGGAAACGAGTACTTCATCCGCGAGCGGCGCGAGCTCGCATGTCCGGCGCCGGTCTCGTTCAACGACCCCGAGCCGACACTTGCGATCTACACCGACAACTACCTCAACAAGCTGGTCGCCGCGCCGAGCGTCTACGAGCGTATTCACGAGGATGACCCCGACGCACTGATCTGGGTCGGCATGAACCACTTCTTCCGCGGCACCGACAAGCTGCTGCTGGCCAAGCGCACCGTCCTCGTCAAGGCGCTGCAAGGTTTCCTCGAGACCCAGATCGAGAAGCTCGACGGTAAACATCCACGCGACCTCTACCGCGATCTCGACGAGGCCGCCGTCGACGCGATCGTCTCGCGGCTCGACGCCAAAGCAACGGTGCCAGACGTGCTCACGCTCTATATCTCGGGCACCGACCTCTACGCGCACGTCGCGAAGGAAGGCCCCGACGAGGCGAGAGAGAAGTATCTGGTCGAGGTCGCCGATCCGGCGTTCGCTCCGCTGGTGAAGAAGCTGCGCGAGAAGAGTGCGCTCGACAATCGCTGGGTGATCGTCAGCGCCGACCACGGTCACACGCAGGTGCTCCACGACACCGATCACGCGATCGGGACCGGCGAGGATGGTGCGCCGGAGGTCCTCAAGAAGAGTGGGTTCCGGATTCGCCCGTTCAAACAACACGTCAGCGACGACGATCCGTTCAGCGCCGTGATGGCCTACGGCGGGGCGACCGCGTACGTGTATCTCGCCGATCGCTCGAAGTGTCCCGGCGAGCACGACCGCTGCGCGTGGAGTGAACCACCTCGCTACAAGGAGGACGTGCTCGCGGCGGCCGAGGCGCTCTATCGCAACAACGAGGACGGCATCCTCGTCCCGCACATCAAGGGCAAGCTTGACATGATCTTCGTGCGTCAGCCCAAGCCGGTGCGCGAGGTCGACAATCCGTTCGAGGTCTACGTCGGTAACGGCCAGACGATGTCGATCGACGAGTTCCTGCACGCGCATCCGCATCCGACCTACATCAAAGTCGCCGAACGCATGAAGGACCTCGCGGTCGGACGCTTCGGCGAACGCGCCGGCGATATCATGCTGCTGACTCACAGCGGTGATCGCGACACACCGGACCAGCGCTACTACTTCGCCGAGCCGTACCGGTCGTGGCACGGCAGTCCGTCGAAGCAGGACTCCGAGATCCCGCTGATCGTCGCGCACAAGGGGCACCGAGCCAACGCGATCCGCGCGTTCGTACAGCCGATCCTCGGCGACCACCCGTTCCAGCGAAAGATCACCGACATCATCATGAAGCTGCGCACCTCGCCCCCGCGGTGAACTACGATGGGTGGGCGGGGAGCCGCATAGCTGGTCTGTTCCTGCGGGGACGATGGTCTCCAGACGGTCCCCGACGTGCCGGCAACGCTGATCAATCCCTACCGCGTGTGGGCCTTCGCAGCTGACGACGTGTGGTTCCTCGACGGTAGCTCGACGATCCACCGCTTCGACGGTGCAAATTGGTCGACGCTCGCAACGCCATCGATGGGTGGCCTGTCCTGCATCTACGCGCTCTCGCAGAGCGATGTCTGGCTGTGCGGCGGCAACGACGTGCTCTACTACGATGGCACGACATTCACGATGACAGACGTCACGACGCCGACCGGGCTCGACGGTCTGTCGGCGCTCTGGGCATCGAGCGCCAGCGACGTGTGGGCTCGTGAAAGAACTGCAACGCCTCGCGTTCGAATCCTGGGAACGGCATCAGTCCACCAGCTGACGCACGCTGTCACCCGTGAGCTTGTAGCCACCGAGATCCGTGTGGCGCCAGTTGTTGCCGCCTTCGTGCACGGTGGCCCGCGCCGCGAGCTCGCCCTGCGCGCATCGCGGGCAGCGTGCCAACGAGATCGTCGTGAACGCGCCGTCCTTGCGCGCGGCACGGTGATTGGACGCGTACTCGCCGATCAGCTTCTTGAACGTCTCGCGGTCATGCGCGCTCGCCGCTGTGTAGACGCCCTGCACGGTCGCTGTCACCGGATCGGCGTACGGCCCGTCCGACATCGTTGGCTGCGGCGTACCCGGGATGACCGCCAGCGCCTTCGTCCGCTTGTACGTGCGG
>JAYVWH010000151.1:0-1580 GCA_043786265.1 Kofleriaceae bacterium
GATCTCCCGGCCACAGCCGCTAACACTCCTATCAACAAACGCAATCGCATGCGAATCCTCCGGCGCTGGTCAATACGCAACGGCTGTGCCGCGTGCACACCACGCGATCCATGCGCGTTGCGCGTCGCGCGTTGTGCAGCACCTCGGGTTTCCGCGACGTTCATGTCGCGGCTGCTGGCAGGTGCCCCGAACCGCCCCGTGAATCCCTGAGATGTGCGGTTCGCGACGCTCGACCCGATGTGCAGCGGTCGTACGCAGTAGAGTGCCGCGATGTCGGAGCCGCGCGCCACGCCCCCCTGGCTGTTCGCCCTGACCGGCATGCCATACGGGGTTGTTGGCTCGTTCACCGGTGTGGTGATGCCGTATCTCGCGAGCCGCGCCGGTCTCAAGCTTGCCGACATCGGCTGGTTCGTGACGCTGCTGTTCGTCCCGACGTTCTTCCAGTTCCTGTACTCGCCGATCGTCGACTTCGGACCGCGCCGCAAGGAGTGGCTGGTGATCGTCGCCGTGATCGGCGCGGGCTGCCTGTTCGGCGCGTGCCAGATGTCGCTCCCCGATCACCTGGTTCCGTTCCTCGGCCTCGCGTTCGCGGGTCAGACGATCGCGGGCCTGGTCGGCAGCTGCAATGGCGGCTTGATGGCGACGACGATGAGCGACGCCCAGCGTGGCAAGGCGGGTGCCTGGTACAACGTCGGCAACCTCTCGGGTGGTGGGATCGCGGCCGCGGTCGCGGTGTACATGACGGGGCACGGCTACTCGACCACCGCGGTCGGGGCCGTGCTCTGCGCGATGATGATCATCCCGTCGACCGCGGCGCTGGCCATCCACGAGACCAAGCGCGAGATCGAGGGCACCGTTGGTGAGGCGATCAGGAATCTCCTCGTCGAGGTCAAGTCGGTGCTGTGGACGCGCGCTGGCCTGACCGGCCTGCTGCTCTGCCTGTCGCCCGTCGGAACGGCAGCGCTCGCCAACTACTTCAGCGCGATCGCGCAGGACTACGTGCGCGCAGACCTCGTACACGAGCTCGCAAAGCTAACGCCCGAGGCCGCGACGGCATTGCTCGACGAGAAGGTCTCTGGAGTCCTCGCGTTCGTCGGTGGGCCTGTCGGCCAGGGCCTCACCGCGCTCGGTGCGCTGGTCGGTGGCTATCTGTGCGACCGCGCAAATCGCCGCGCGTTGTACTTGCTGTCGGGTGCTCTGACCGCCGTGGTCGGCATCGGCATGGCGTTGTCACCTCGCTCGGGGATGACGTTCACGGTCGGCGCGCTGACCTACGCGCTGGTTACCGGATTCTGCTATGCGGCGTTCACCGCGACCGTGCTCGAGACGATCGGCAAGGATGCGAAGTCCGCCTCGACGCGCTACTCGATGTTCACCGCAGCGGGCAACGTCGCGATCGCCTACGTCGGCCTGGTCAACTCGCGGTTCGAACGGAACCACGGTGTCGAGGGCGTGGTCGCGAGCGACGCCGTGCTCAATATTGCAGGCGTGGTCGTGCTCGGTCTGGTGTTCTGGAAGCTCGGTTCGTTCGGCAGGCCGAACCACTCCGATGACGATCCACCCAGGCCAGAGCTTCCAAC
>JAYVWH010000152.1:0-5093 GCA_043786265.1 Kofleriaceae bacterium
GCTGTTCGAGGGCGAAGGCGCCGTCGGCCTCGTCCGCTTCATGCTCGCACCGAATCTGGGCGGCACCCCGGTGCCCGAGGGTCTGTCGCCCGCCGAGGCCAAGCAGTTCGGCGGTGCGCTGACCGATCGCCTCGGGTCCAAGGTTCTCGCGCCGAACATGTCGCTGATCGACGACCCGACCGCGCGCGAGAGCAATGGTAAGGCGTTGATCGGTGGCTACAAGATCGACGACGAGGGCGTCGCGTCGCAGAAGGTCGAGGTCGTCAAGGCCGGCATGCTCAAGACGCTGCTGCTGTCTCGCACGCCGTCGCAGAAGGGCCAGGAGTCCAACGGTCACGCGCGCAAGGCCGCCGACGGTGGCGCATTCCACGGTAGCGCGACGAACCTGTTCGTCGAGGCCAAGGGCGGCGTCCCGCGCAAGGCGCTGTACGGCAAGCTCGTCAGTGCGGCAAAGGCCGAGGGCCTCAAGTACGGGCTCGTCATCAAGCGGTTCGACGACGCGGCGATCACCGGTGCGCCAGAGTTCACGCGCCGCGAGCTGGTGCAGATGATCAAGACGGTCGATCCTCAGCTGCCACCGCCCGCCGCCGTCGCGTATCGTGTGTACCCCAACGGCAAGCAGGAGCTCGTGCGTGGCGCGCAGCTCGCCGACGTACCGATTCGCGCGTGGAAGGACGTCCTCGCGGTGAGCAAGGACATCACCGTCTACAACTTCCTGGCCGCGGATCAGTCTCAGATCGCCCTGCGCCTCACCGGTGGTACAGACGATGGCTTCGTACCGTCGGGCGGCATCGAGAGCAGCATCACCACGCCGGACCTCCTGCTCAAGGAGATCGACATCACCGGCAACCTGACGACCGTCCGTCCGCCCCCGTCGGCCCCCAAGCCGAGCAAGTGAAGCTCCGGGTCCACGCGACCGAGGCGCGCAGCCGGGCGAACGGTCCCGGTGCCCGCTTCGTCGTGTGGATGCAGGGCTGCACGTTGGGCTGCCCCGGCTGCTTCAACCCGGCGACTCATCCCGACATCGGCGGCCGCGAGATCGAGGTCAGCGAGCTGGCTGCCGAGATCGCTGCCGCGCATGGGAGCAAACCGATCGACGGCCTCTCGCTGTCGGGTGGCGAGCCGCTGCAGCAGGCCGCCGCTGCGGTCGAGCTGCTCGAGGCTGCGCGCGCACTCGGTCTGTCGACGCTGGCGTTCTCTGGCTACACGATCGAGGAGATCCGGGCGCTGCCGCATGGCCCGGATGTTCTCGCGCGCCTCGACGTCCTGATCGACGGACGCTACGTCTCCACCGATCGCCTCGCGAGTGGCCTGCGCGGGTCGGCGAACCAGCGGATCCAGCTGCTGACCGCCCGGTACTCAGCCGCCGACGTCGAATCGACCCCGGTGGCAGAAATTCGCATCGGACCGACCGGCGAGGTGGTCCTGACCGGCGTGAATCCTTTGAAGCTGCGCCGATAA
Organism: Kofleriaceae bacterium; assembly: GCA_043786265.1. GTDB lineage: Bacteria > Myxococcota_A > Polyangia > Haliangiales > Haliangiaceae > JABFXX01. The sequence goes on from JAYVWH010000152.1 coordinate 1,462, forward strand.
CGCTTGTCTGTGCAATGTTGGCGCGCTCATGCTGTCTTCCCGGTATGGACGACAGCTCGCTCGACACAGATATAAATAACTACGGCCCGCGACTGCGCAAGCTCGCGTACGCCGTCGTGATCGGCGCCGTGCTGACGTTCTTCAGCGTCAAAGGCATGACGCACTCCGGGCGCGGCCCGAATCAGGACCCCGTCGGCATGAGCTCGGTCGGCATGGTCGCGTTCGCGATGTTCATCGCCACGACCTGGTTCGCGCACAAGGTCCTGACGAAGGCCGCGAAACGCGCAGCTAGCTGACGACGCCGTAGACGTTCTTCGCCTGGCGCTGGATCTCGATCGAGTCACGCATCTGCTCGAACAGCTTGCGCGACGCTGGCATCCCGACGATGTCGAAGTTCGGATTCGTCGCATCGCTGGTCACCACCTCGATGTGAGCGATGCTGAGGATCCGATCGATCAGCGACTGCTTGTAAGTCACGTCCTTGACGCGCCACAGCTGCACGACGTCGATCCGCTTGCTGAGCAGACCCTTCTCGTACTCGATCACCGTGTTCGAGACGCGGAACTTGATCGACTTGCGCCACAGGTGCAGGCCGAACAGGAACACGGCGGCAGCCGCGATCGGGATGCCCGTGAAGAGCGCCTTCGTCTTGAGCGGCGCGCCCTTGCCCCAGAACGCGAGCAGGATCGAGATCAGGATGATCGCGGCGAGACCGGCCGCCGCGTAGTAGCCGACAAAGGCTTTCCACGACGGATTGCCCTCGTAGAGCATCTGGCGCTTCGGCGCTTCGTCTTTGTCTGGCGTGCCGGCCGCGCGCGCGAATGGAGGCGCGTTCTTTTCGACGGGCGTGGGTGCAGCGGGCGCGACTTCGCTACCCGCGGGCGGTGCCGCATTGAGGAACGAGTTGCAGTGCTTGCACTTGATCGCCTCCTCCTGAATGTCCTCGGCGCAAAATGGGCATTTCTTCATCACTACATCCGGTAGCCGACGCCGACCATGAACTCGATCTTCGTGATCGCGCTGATGTCACTGCGCAGGCCCGATTTTGCGGGGCTATAGGTCAGGGCGAACGGAGCAGCCGTCACCACGAGGTTCTTGTTGATCGCGTAGTCCGCCGACACGCCGAACCGGAACGCGAACGTCGTCAGCGCGCCGGTCGTCCCTTCACCGTTCTCCGTGAACGGATTGCCCATCTCGAGGCCAGAGAAGCTCAGGATGCCGAGACCGAGGTCGCCGCGCACTCCGATCTTCGGGGCAACGGTGTAGGTCGCCGCAGCGTTGACCACCGCGCCCAACAACGAAGCGTTCTGGTCCGCGGCAGTCATGTTGTTCTTGTACTTGAGCGGCGTGAAATCGAGCGCGACGCCCGCTTCGACGAGCAGCTTGTCCTGGCGCAGGACCGGATAGCCGGCGATCAACGCGAACGCACCGCGCACGCCGACGTTGAGGTCACCCATGCCAACCGCTGCGCCGCCAAACAGGAGACGCGCCGAGACGACCGATGGCTGCGTGCCATCCGCCATCTCGGCCGGTTGCTCTTCTTCGCCTTCACCCTCGCCTTCGCCTTCGCCTTCGCCTTCGCCCGTTGCGACGGTCTTGCCACCGCCCGCAGGGACGACGGTGCCGCCGGCAGTCGGTGCGGTCGGACGCGTCGTCGTGGTGGTCGTGCCGGTCGTCGTGCCGGTTGTGCCCGTCGTGACAGTGCCAGTGCCCGTCGTGCCCGTGGTGCCTGTGCCGGTGGTGCCGGTGGTTGGCTTGACCGGCTTGACCGGCGTGGTCGGCGTCGTCTGCGTCTTGGCGCACTCGTCGAGCTCGGTGATGCGCTGCTCGATCTCCGCCTTCTTCTCGGGCTTGAGCGGCTTCACCGTGTCCTGCTCTTTGAGGACCAGGTAGCGCTTGTAGAAGAACGAAGAGTCCTTGCACCGGTTGAGCTGCCGGTAGGCCTGCGCAACGTTGTAGAGGTACGCAGGCTTCTTCGAGTCATCCGCCTCGGCGGAGAAGCCTTGCTTGAATGCTTCGGCGGCCTTGTCGAAGTCGCCGAGGTTGTACTGGTTCTCGCCTTCTTTGTACCACTCGTCGGCGGTCTTTGGCTGAGCGAGGGCGAGAGCGGGCACGAACATCGCCGCCACCACGAGACGTCTCACAAATACGCGCATCATTTCAGTCCAGTCTCCGATTCAATCAGTCAGGTCGTTCGAGATCCGTGTCGTGACCTTTGCCACTGCCTTTACCGGCGCCGCTTCCCTTGCCAGGCACGATGACCGTCTTCTTGAGCGGAGCATCGACCGTCAACGGATCGCCGCTGGTCGCGAGCGTCTTCTTGTAATCGTCGTAGCCCTTCATCTTGACCACGATCTTGGTGTCCTTGCGGAGCCCAGTCACCTCGGAGGGCGTTTTGCCTTGCAGCTTGCCGTCGACCCAGATGTCGGCACCCGACGGCGTCGATGTGACCTTGATCATCGTCTGCGTGACGATGGTCTTGTCAGGCGGCGTGACAACGGCGGCACTGCCTTTGTTGTCGGGCGGCGTGACGACCGCGGCGCTGCCTTTGTTGTCGGGTGGCGTGACGACAGCGGCGCTGCCCTTGTTGTCGGGTGGCGTGACGACAGCGGCGCTGCCGTTGGTCGGCGTGGCGCTGCCCCTGTTGTCGGGCGGCGTGACTGCGCTGCCGTTATTCGGCGGGGTGACGACGCCACCCGCGGACCCCGGGTTCATCTTGACGACCTCGGCGCTGCCGTCGCCGCTCGCAACGACCTTGTCGCTGCTCTTGCCCTTGTGGGCGACAAAGAACACGGCGGCGGCCGCAGCGGCCATCGTCAGGACACCGGCGATGATGAACGGCGTCTTGCTCTTCGGCCGTTGCTCTGCCTGACCCACCGCGGATTGCAGCGTCGTCGGCGACGGTGTCATCAGCCTGCCCGGGACCGGCGAGAGTAGACCTGGGATCGGCGTGAGCGGCGCGGGCGTGAGCCGCACCGGTGGAAGCGCTGCGCTCGACGGCTGGAGCTGCTTGCCCGCGAAGCCAGAGAGACCGCCATGCGCCTCGACGTATCCGATCGGATCGGCCATCGCACGCATGAACTCGTCCATCGTCGGATAGCGCATGTCCGGACGCTTCTCGAGCGCCTTGAGCACGACCGCCTCGACGTGCGGCGGCAACATCCGATACTGCGACGGCGGCGCCGGCTGTTGCGTGAGGTGCTGGACGAGGATCTCGCCGTAGCCCTCGCCGATGAACGGCACGCGACCAGTGAGCATCTCGTAGACGACGACGCCGAGCGCGTAGATATCGGTCCGATGATCGACCGACGCGCGGCCTTCGCACTGCTCCGGCGACATATACGCCGGCGTGCCGAGCACGAGGCCCGTGCGCGTCTTGTGCGACGACATGCCGTCGCTGCCGGTAAGCTTCGCGATGCCGAAGTCGAGCAGCTTGACGAAATCCTGCTCGCGACCGCGATTGATCAGGATGATGTTGTCGGGCTTGAGATCGCGGTGAACGATGCCCATCTTGTGCGACGACGCGAGTGCATCGGCGACCTGCAGTGCGATCGTGAGCGCGCGCTCGGGCGCCATCGCGTTCTGCGAACGGACGCTGTGCGACAGCGTCGTCCCGTTGAGGTACTCCATGA
>JAYVWH010000153.1:0-3564 GCA_043786265.1 Kofleriaceae bacterium
TGTACACATAAACGTGTAAACCAGGTGAGACGCACTGAGCTAGAACAGCGTTTGACGCACCTCGGCTGGCAGCAAAGCGGGCCCAGCGGTGCTAATCACGTCGTGTGGACTCACCCCCGCAAGACCTACCCGGTGTACGTGCGTCAGGACGAGCTCCTGAACAACCACACAGCGCTGCGGATCCTCGCGGATGCTGGAAGGTAAGCCGATGCTGATCGGTCGGATCGAGAAGCAGGAGGGCCCGTTCTGGTCCGCTGACATCGACGTAATCGGCGCGTACACCCAGGGCCGGAGCCGACGCGAAGCGCGCGCGATGATGGTCGAGCTCGTCGAAATGATGGTCGACAAGCCGCAGTTCAGGATCACACTGGCGGACTATCCGGCGGGCGGCGAGGGAACGGTGTACGTCACCGCGAATCGACCTGCGCTGCTGGCGGCGCAGATCCTCAAGTATCAGCGCGCGATCAACGGGCTCTCGCTCGCCCAGGTCGCGAAGAGGCTCGGCGCCCGCTCGCGCAACGCGTACGCGCGCTACGAGCAAGGCGCATCCGTACCGACGCTCGACAAGTTCTACGAGCTGCTCGAAGTCGTGGCACCCGGTGTTGTCTTCGCGGCACTCGCATCGACGAGGTCGTGAACGAAGCGCAGCTTGTCGTTCGGTGGGCAGACAGCACGAACGAGTACAGATCGGGGAGGCCCATGCTGCGTTGAGGCCGTCTGGCGCGAGGGTCACCGACACCCACGGGGGCAATGAGGAACGCTCTAGAGAATCGTGCCGCCGCCGCCGTCGCTGCCACCGCTTGTGCCTGCGTCGGAGCCGTCGTCGTCGCCACCGCCGCCGACACCAGCGTCGTCACCGCCTGGACACGAGCAGGTACCGAGGATATCGCCGTGCGCGAGGTGGGCGTCGACCGCCGGATCACCGACGCAAATCGTGTGAGCGTTCCCCGGGTTGCCGGGCGGGATATGGCAAACCGTCGTCTTCTTCGTATCGGCCGGGTCGCACGCTCGCGGATCCGGTGCGTTCAGCTGGCATCCCTGACCGTTAAGCGCCTGCTCGGTGCTGTTCGAGTCGCCCGCGCTACAGCCAGCAAGCGTCAGACCCACGGAGGTGAACATCCAAAGAAGGGCTCGTTGCATGAGCATCCTGAACAGCAAGGACGATGCCGACTCAGCGGCGAGCAAACATATGGAGATCACGTCCGGAGAGGTGGCGACTCGAGTCGCCACCGTGTCCCAAGCCGTCCAGCACTGCAGCCGGGATCACGTTTCTCACGAGGCAATTCGCCACGTGCAGTAACTGCTTGGAGGTCAAACCAACGTCGTGCCGTCAGCCGGCGACCTGCGGTGACGGCGTCCTTGATCCCGCAAGTCTGACCACGCTGTGCGACAACCCCGAGGCGTCACCGACAAAGCACGAGACCGGCAGATAGCTTTGCGCTCATGCCGCACGACATCGGACGCTCGATCGAGACGTTCACGAACAATGCAGCACCCCGAGCTTGTAGCGGATGTGCGTCAGGTGCTGGCGACTGGTGTACGCGTCGAGCGCGACGTCAAGGACGATCAGGGCCGCTCGTTCTTCCTGCGGATCCGCAACTTCGCGCCCCACGCTGCACTCGTCGATGTGGGGTTACCCGGCATCGATGGGTTCGAGGTTGCCAGGCGGGTTCGTGCCCTCAGCAAGAATCAGGACGTCACGTTGATCGCATTGACGGGCAGGGTTCGATGCTCACCTCGTGAAGCCGGTCAGGCTGGAGCAGCTCCTCGCAATCATCGCCAGTCACGAGCGGGAACCCCACAGCGAGACGCGTCCCGCGCGTCATGACGCGAGTCACAGCGAGCCCGGCTATCAGGTTCCTAGACATATCCCTGACTGGAGCAGTTCTCGTGCCGAATCGCCGACCGCTGCAAAGGACGGTAAGAACGTCTAACGGAGAACTGGCAGCGAACGCGGCAAGAGTGAGATCTCGGTGCGGCACGTTACTTGACGTTCGCGGCAGCCTTCGTACGCACCGAGCACAGCGTCCAGTCGGTCGCCGCGTTGTTCGTGTCCGTGCCATCGGGGATCCGGCACATCGTCTGCGCCATCGTGTTGGAGTCCTCGAGTGTCGCCGGTAGCCCAGTTCCTTCGACGAGCGAGACCGTGTTCGGGAAGCCGATGATGCTCGCTGCCGTGATCGAGCCCTCGTACGACAGGGCGTCGAGCACGGTTCGCGTGACGTCGTCGATGATCGCGATGCCGTCGGGAGAGCCGTTCTGGATGTGGTCGCTGGTCCAGCCCGGATCGATCTTGTACGTGCCGGTCGGAACATCGACACCGGCGCCACCGATCAGCAGATAGGTATGGGGCGGCAGGGTGTCGTAGTAGCCGAGGTAGACGGCTGTGTACTCCGCCGAGGTGGCGCCGTTGACGAACACGACCCACAACCCCTGGAGGGCGACGTCCTTGCCGGATGGATTGTAGACCTCGACGTATTCGAAGCTGTCCGTGCCCGTGTTGTCGTAGTCGACCTCGTTGAGGATCAGGCTCTGCGCGTTGCCATTGAGGACGATCACGTAGTTCTTGATCGTCTTGTGGCCATCGCCATCGTCGGCCGACAGCGTCAGCGTGTAGCGATCGCTCGCGCCGACCTGCGCCTGGGTCGGGCACCAGTTCCAGGTCGCGGTCTTGCCGTCGGACTGCTGGAACATCGCGCCGTCGATTTTCGGGTCTGCTTCGGCGATCGTCACCGCGGCCGTGTCGTCGTCTTCGACCAAGATGTCGACCATCACGCACGGGGTAGCCGCGAGATCGACGACCCGCCCGGTGCTCAGCGGCTGGCGAAACACGGGCACACCGCCGCCGCTCGACCGCACGTCGATCGAGATCGAGATGGTCGTGTCGTGGTCGCCGTCGGAGACCGTGAAATCGAACACGTGCGCACCGACGTCGCTCGCGATCGGGGTCCACCGGAAGATGCCATTGCCGCTCGGCGTCTGCGTGATCATCGCGCGGCCGCTCGACTCGAAGTCGGACGCATAGCTGTAGCGAAGATTGTCACCGTCGGGGTCCACCCCTTGCAGCTCGACCATCAGCTCCACCCCGACGACGGCGACCTGGTCCGAGAGCCCGATCAGATCGGGTGGCGCACCGGAGCTGCACGCCGCCACCGCGCACAGCAAGAGCATCGATGAGAGAGTGCGAGCCACGAGCCATTGTAGGGCGTTTCGGGTCGTGACGCCTTCTCGCTGATCGGAGTACGTTTGCGCGATGAGGACGCAGTACTGGATCCCCGCTCTGATCGTACTCGCCGCATGTGGCAGCCACTCGCCGGCGGCCGTGACAAACGCCCGCGCAGGTGCCAACCCCAGCGCAGCGGCGGTTCCGCCACTGCCGCCGCCGCCGGTGTGCGACGCGCGGATGGACATGCCGGACGGCTTTCACGACCGCTACATGTTCCAAGACGCGGCAACCGAGATGTCCGGTTTCAAGACGAAGTCGGGGAAGGTCGTCATCCCTGCGCTCTACGGGTCTGTCTACCCGTTCACGCCAGGAGGCGTCGCAGCTGTGGTCGATCGCAA
>JAYVWH010000154.1:0-5894 GCA_043786265.1 Kofleriaceae bacterium
AGCTCGGTATCGGCAACGTCCTGCTCGAGGGCGAGCTCGTCGGTCATTTCGGTACGCTGAAGTCCGTCGACGACCTCGGCATCTCCGGTGACCACAGCATCCGCAAGCTCGGCGGCGTCGGACGCCTGACGTGGAAGGGTGTCGAGGGCAAGCTGCGACTCGGGATCGAGAGCGGCTTTGCGACCGGTGACCAGTGGGACTCCAAGGTCGGTGACACCACCGTCGAGGGCGTCACCAACGTCGCGTACGCCAACCAGCTCGGCGATCCGAACGTCTGCAACACGCAGCACAGCTGCACGTACAGCCAGTTCATCTTCGACCGCGACTACAAGGTCGACATGATCCTGTGGCGCCACCTCTACGGTGCGGTCACGAACGCCGTCTACGCCAAGCCGTTCCTGTCATACGACCTGACCAAGTCGATCATGTTCAAGGTCTCGAACATCACCTCGTTCGCGCTCAAGCCGATCGCGACCCCGGGTAACTCGGAGGTCTACGGCACGGAGTTCAACGGTGACCTCGGCTACACCGGCCATCGCATCTTCGCCGGCTTCTCGTACGGTGTGCTATTCCCGTTCGGTGCGCTCAGCCACCCCGTTACCGACACAATCAAGGGCGGTGCCGGCTTCGGCTACGGCCCCGACCTCAATGGCAACACGAACGTCGGCGACGGCGGCACTGCGCACACGATCCAGATGCGCATGGTCCTGAGCTTCTAAGCTCAGCACCGCGTCTATTTCAGCGCAAGGCGCCTCGCCGATCAGACTGCGTGGACGTTCCGGATGCGCGCGCGAACGAGCTGCTGGCGAGCGGCATCGATCGGCATCGTCGGCAGCCGCGCCAGAAGGACGTCACGCTCGACGAGGTTGTGGCGAGCCGCCGCGGCGACAAACTCGAGGTCCTTCTCGCGCCCGGCGGCGTACTTCGAAAGCACGAGGTCGTGGACCTCGAGGCACCACCCCGTTGCCCCTCGCGTGGCCGGAGAGCTCACCGCGATCAGACGAGTCTCCCAGCCCGTGGGCAGGATCGCAGTGTCCGGCGCGACGCCTTGAGCGTAGTAGCCAAAGGTTGAATGAAATGGCGAGAGCTCGCCGATCGAGCCGTCGATCAGATCGGCCTGCTCTGGATGGTTCTTCGGGTACACGTCCGCTTCGACGCTAATGCGCATTTCGTCGGGAGCCGCGGGGAATTGACCGAGAATGGCCTGACTTCCGATCACGACGATTTCGTCGTCGCCTGATATCGCGGCCGAGGCGCGGATCACATGTTCGAGCTGTTCTCGGGTCACGCGACACTCCGCCAGATTTGCCACCGCGTGCGCGGATCGAGGACGCCGGCGAACGGCGAGACCTGTCGCAGCGCGGTCATTCGCTCCGACTCTTCGCCAAGAAGCGCCGCGAGCTCGGGCACCGGCTTCGCCAGCAGCTCTCGCCAGGCTTGGACGTAGTACGCCGAAACGTCACCGCCCACATTCCACCCATCGATGCGATCACGCGCGCGAGCCAGCACACCCGGCAAATGGAGGGATGCGCCGATCGCGCGGTGATACGCGACACTCCGGCGCTCTGCAGTTCGATGCCCCTCCATGGAGCAATCATAGCCGGGAACCGCTCAGGACGTAGTCTCGACGTTTACGGGGCGAGGTCGCCGTCCGCCGTCGCCGTTTACAGGTAGCCGATCGCCGTCTGCAGGCGATCGACGGACACGATCTCGAGGCCACACGAGTCGTCCGCGGACAGACGTTTGGCGTTCTGCGCTGGAACCAGCGCCCGCTTGAACCCCAGGCGCGCGGCCTCCGCGATCCGGTGCTCGCACAGAGTCACCGCGCGGATCTCGCCGGCGAGACCGACCTCGCCGAACATCACCGTGTGCGCATCGATCGCGCGACCGCGCGCAGATGATGCGATCGCACATGCAATGCCGAGATCGATCGCGGGCTCGTTGAGCCGCAGTCCACCAGCGACGTTGACGAACACGTCGCGGTCGAGCAGATCACACGCCGCGCGCTGCGCCAGCACCGCGAGAAGCAGTGCAACACGATTACTGTCCACGCCCGCGGCCGTCCGTCGCCCCAACCCTGCACTCGCCGGCGCGACGAGCGCCTGGATCTCGACGAGCAGAGGCCGCGCCCCATCCGCCGATGCCACGACCACCGACCCCGGTGCACCGATCGGTCGCTCCGCGAGCAGATGCGCTGATGGATTCTCGACCTCGGCCATGCCTGCGCCGCGCATCTCGAACACACCGATCTCTTGCGTCGACCCGAAGCGATTCTTGTGCGCCCGCAAGATCCGATACGGCCCGCCATCACCCTCGAGCTGCAGCACGACATCGACGAGGTGCTCGAGCGTCTTGGGCCCGGCGAGCCCGCCGTCCTTCGTCACGTGCCCGACGACGATCGTCGGTGTGCCCGTTGTCTTCGCGAACTGCGTCAATCGCGCCGCGCACTCGCGGACCTGCGCGAGCGAGCCCGGGATCGAATCGAGGATCGACGTGTACACCGCCTGGATCGAGTCGACCGCCAGGATCGCGGGCCGCATCGCATGCGCGTGCGCGAGGATCTTCTCGACGTCGGTCTCCGCCACGATCGAGATCGCTTGCTGCGCCGCACCGACGCGCCGTGCGCGCATCGCGGTCTGCGCGACGCTCTCCTCGCCGGTCGCATACAGCACGCCTGCCGCAGCCGGTCGCCCGTCGCGGCCGCCCCGGTCGCCCGATTTCGCGGATCCGACGTCGATGCGCCGCTCGGCGGCCAGCCCAGCAAGCGCCTGTATCAACAGCGTGGACTTGCCGACGCCCGGATCGCCGCCGAGCAAGATCACGCTGCCCGCGACAAGCCCACCACCGAGCACGCGATCGAGCTCGACAATCCCGGACTGCCGCCGCGGTCCACCGACGTTGTCGCCGACGTCCGTGATCGCGATCGGTGATGCGCCGTCGGCGACCCCGGTCGCACTCGCGCGTGCGGGCTCGGACTTCTCGAGCTCCTCGATGAGCGTGTTCCACTCCTGACACGCGGGGCAGCGGCCCATCCATTTGCTCTCGATGTGGCCGCACCCCTGGCAGCAATAGACGCTGCGTGGCGCCTTGAGTGCCTTGATCCGGCCCATGCGCCTTCATACCAGTCCGGTCTGACGCTGCTCATCCGCGCAGCCCTCGCCGCAGCCGCAGCCGCAGCCGCAGCCGCAGCCGCAGCCGCAGCCGCAGCCGCAGCCGCAGCCGGGGCCGCAGCCGCAGCGACCACTCAGCTCAGCCGACGGCAATCGATCAGCTCAGTCGGCGACGAACGGATTCCTGCTTCTCACGCAATCGCTTCGCGAGGTCATCACGTCCCAACGACTGCGCACGCCCCGCACCAACACCAAGCCAGCGCACCGCATGGCTGACGTTACCAGCCGCGAGAAACGCACGCGCCGCAGACAGTGCGACCGCGACATCGTTGCGATCCTCCTCGTGCCGCCGCTCGAACATGTTCTCCGCGTCCTCGAACTTGCCGGCGGTCACATAGAAATCGGCGAGGCCATCACGCATGGCACCAATGCGCGCCGAACCGTGCGGGACAACCGACAACGCATCGGCGTACGCATCGGCGAACTGTTCGTAGGTCGCAACGGCCTGCTCGCGATCGCTTTTCGACATCGCGATCATCATCTCGAGAAATGGCGCGTAGAAGACGTACGTATCGATCTCGCACCGCAGGACTTTGATCACCTGATCAAGATCGAGCGCCTCGTCCTGTGCGGCCGCCGCCGCGAGGGTTGCCGCCTCGATCGCGACCTCGGAGGCCGCGAACCGCACCCGCGCAGCCGCAAGGCCCTGCTCGCGCACGACTTCGGAGACGCGCTCCGCACGCGCGACATGCTCGGTCATCCCGGCCCAATCGAAATGCTCGAGGCCAGGCGGCTCCGAGGGGGTCGCGAAGTCCGGCCCGAAGTGGTCATCCCACGATGCACCTTGGGCTTTGAGCGCTCGCCGGGCCGCCAGAATCTCTTCGGCTGACAACCAGCTGATCCGCATCTCGCCACCCTACCATGCAGCTCCGGACCGCCCAGTTTGCGGTTCTCGCCACACAGCGTGGGGAACTGCCGGAGATGCTTACTTCTTCTTCGGCGCGGGCTTCTTCGGCGCGGGCTTCTTGTCGGGGGTAGCGTTCGCCGGCGTTCCACCGATCGAGGTCATCTCCTCCGTGACGCGCTTGCCGCCCTCGGCGTCCTTCCCCTTGTTGAGGTCGAGGTACTTTTGCCACGCAGCGATCGCCTTTTCGTTGTCCTTGTTGCGCTTGTACATGTAACCGAGATCGAACCAGGCATCAGCCAGCGTCGGGTCGAGGCTCGTCGCCTTCTCGTACTCCGGGATAGCCTTGTCCGGGTCGTCCTTGCGCCGCCACGCGACCCCGAGGTCTTGATGGAACCGCGCCTCGTTGGGGCTCAGCTCGACCGCCTTCGTGTAAGCCGTGATCGAGTCGTCGATGCGCTCCGCGCGGCGATACGCGACACCGAGGCTGTGCCACCACTCGCCTTCGTCCGGCTTGATCTTGACGGCCTTCTCGAGGTCCACGATCGCGCCGGCGTGATCCTTCAGCTTGTTGCGCACGGTGCCGAGCAGGTAGCGGATCTCACCATCCTTGGGATCGAGCTTGCACGCCGCGAGCAGCGCATCGCGCGCCTGCTCGAGCTTGTCGCTGTTGGCGTAGGCGGTTCCGAGGTTGCGCCAGATCGTCTTGTCCTTCGTGATGATCTTCGACGCGTTCTCGTACGCCGTGATCGACTTCGCCAGGTCGTTCTTCTGCTTGTAAAGCGCACCGAGCGATGCCCACGCCATGCCCTGCTTTGGGTTCTGCGCGGTCGCAGCCTCGAGGCTCTCGATCGCCTTGTCGATCTTTCCTTCGAGCTTGTACGCGAGGCCTTCCTTGTAATAGGCGTCGGCATTTTTGTCGGCAAACGCCGGGCTGCTGAACAGCAGGCCGACGACGAACGAGATCACTGCGAGGGCGCGCATGAGAATTCCTCCTGGAGCCTGCAGCGTATCAGAGCGCCTACTCGGGTGCAGGCAGCGCCCCCAAACGCCGAAACGCCGCGCTCTCGGGCGCGGCATCGTCGCAAACATCGGGGAGCGGTGGGTTATCCCGCGCGGATGCGCTCGGGCCAAGGTGCGCGCGTCGATCCTACGCCCTCGCTTATCCCTCGGCGGTGGCCGGCGCGTCCGTCGTCACCGGCGCCGCAGTCACGGTCTCGGTGGCCATCGTCAGCTCGCCAATCTCGAGCTCGGCGAGTGCCTCACCGCTGGCCGCGACATCTGCCGACAGCTCCTCGAGCTGCTTGACCGCGGTCGCACCCGCCGTCGCCGCGCGTGCTGCCGCGAGACCACCCGCCGCGAGCTGGAACTTCTCGAGGGCAGCGACGTGGTTGTGCATGCGAGCGATCATGCGCTCGCGGCCCTGGGTGATGTTCGCGCGGTAGCGCTTCTGATCGTCGAGCGCGGCGCGGGCCGCCTGGTACTGCGCTTTCACTTCGCTGTCAGTAGCCGCCGCGATGCGCGTGTCGAGATCGGTCATGCGCTTCGTCAGCTCGGCTTCGGTCGCGCCCTGCGCGCTGACCTCGGCGCTCTTGGCCGCAACTTCGAGCGTCTTGAGCACTCCGTCGCGGACGAGGTTCTTGCCCGGGTCGTTCTCGCCGAGCTTGTCCTTGGCGTTGTTCCAGATCGTCATCGACCGCGTGCACAGCTCGCGGACTTCTGTGTCGAGGCCGAGCGGCAGGCGGCGCAGCGCAGCGGTCACAGGGTCGAGCGAGATCTTGAGGTGGCGCGGCAGGACCGCGAACACACCGATCATGCCCATTGCACCCGCCGACGCGATATCGCGCAGCCACGGCGACCAAGCGATCGTCTTCTGCGCA
>JAYVWH010000155.1:0-5810 GCA_043786265.1 Kofleriaceae bacterium
TCGAGCAGCGGCCCGAGCGTGCGCGCAACGTGACCGAGCCCAAACACGATCGCGCGCTCCGCCGGTCCGACACGCTCGATCAGTACCTCGCCTCGCACCACCGGCTCGTGCGCGCGCGGATCGCCGTCGGCGGGTGCACGCACCGTCAACGGTCCACCGTCGAGCGGCGTCGACAAGAGCTTCGCGACGCGCGCGCCGGCGAGCTCCGTGATCACCGCGCGCGAGGGCGTGGCCGGTGTGATCGCCACCTCCATCGAGCCACCGCAGCACATCGCCAGGTCCCGCACGAGGTGCTGCCGTACCACGCGTGGTGGGGAGCCATTCGCGACCTCGCGCGCTGCGGCCACCACTAGCTGCTCGATCTTGCCGCCGCCGACCGTGCCCCACTGCTCGCCGTCCGCGGCGACCGCCATCCGCGCACCGAGGTGCCGCGGTGTGGACCCACTCGCGCCTGTCACGACCGCGATTGCCACGCCCCGGCCGTCGTCGAGCGCGCGCAAGGCGGCCGCGAAGACATCGGTGCGAGGCATGTCTCGGAGAGTATGCCGTCGGGTGGCTGGCCGGCTACTGGACTGGCCAAGCCCCGCGTCGAGGGGCAGAAACAGCGGGTTTCAGAGCGAGAGCAGGTGCGTGACCAGCTCGCGCAGCCCCGCACCCTCGGGACGCTCGGTGAGGTACGCCGGCTTGTGCGCGAGCTCGTCCCACCAGGTCTTGATGTTCGCGACGCCGACGCTCGTCGGGAAGCCGCCGAACATCGGCGCATCGTTGAGCGCGTCGCCAACGTAGACATAGGGCGCGAGATCATCGGTGTTGCCACCGAGCACGCGCTTGACGACCTGAGCGCACGCGCTGAGCTTGTCGAAGTGCGGCGGCCCGAAGTTGACGTGCACGCTCGAACGCACGGCCGCGAAGCCAGCCTTCTGCAGCAGCCTGACGGCCGCCTCGGCATCGTCGCGCGTCAGCGAGACTTCCTCGTTCCAGTCGATCGCGAGATCGACTTCGCGATACTTCGAATCGCTCGACAGACGCGCGCCCGGAACCTTCGACATCACGTCGACGGCCGCGTCGTTCATGCGACGGCGCCACTCGGGCAGCGACGACGCCGGCACGCCGTAGTGCTTGACGACCTTGCGACCCTCGCGCACGAACGTCACGCCGCCGTTTTCAGCGACGCACGCGAGGCATCCCGTCATCTTCATGAACGCGAAGCCAAAGCCCGCAGGCCGGCCGGTCACCATGATGACTGGTATACCCGCGTCTCCGAGGCGCTCGAGTGCCTCGTAGGTCGAAGCCTCGACTCGCTCGCCCGTCGTCATCGTCCCATCGACATCCGAGAATAATGCGCGGACCGGACCGCGCAACTCCGACAAAGGACGTGTCATTCGCGCGGTCTATACCACGCAAGATGATCAGGCGATCAAGCGCAGCGTAACGTCCTCGGCGACCTGCTGAGGCGCTGCGCCCCGCATCGAACGCTCCCTCTGACCGCTCAGCCAATCTTCGAGATCGTTGTTGTTCAGACGAACGATGCCGCCGACCTTGAACACCGGAAGCGGATCGGCGCCACGACGAGCCATGTAGCGGCACCAGCGCTCCGAGCGACCAAGTGCCGTTGCGATGCCTTTCCAGGTTTCGACGAAATTCGACATTGACATCCTCCGCTTTCCCCAATGTGCAGCGGGCGTGCCGAGGTCGGACCAACAGCGTAAGTACTCGCAAATATAGGGGTTTGGGTGCCGATCACCCTGTCAACGACTCGACACTCCTCCGAGAAAACCGACGCAAGAGCTGACACAGTTGTCGTCATTATTCTACGCAATGCCATTCGGCATTGCTGCGCGGCCTGGCATAGCCAGGCCTTGCCTTTCCGCACTCGGGATTTCGACACTCGGGATCCGTGCGGCCTGGCAGAACGTGTTTGTGGCCGGTATCTTTGACGAACATGCGTGGACATTGGGCGCTATGCGCCACGGTCCTGGGTGCGTGCCTGCTCCATGCGGCACTCGCCCAGGCGTCTCCAGAGACCTACCCACTCGATCGGATCCGCGCCGGCCAAACCGGTTACGGCTTGACGACCATGTCGGGCACCAAGCCAGAACGGTTTACGTTCGAGGTCGTCTCGGTCGTTCATAACTTCCTGCCGAAGCAGGACATCATCCTCGTCAAGAGTGACGACAAGAAGCTCGCCATCACCGGCTTCTGGCAGGGCATGTCGGGTAGCCCGCTCTACATCGAGGACAAGCTGGTCTGCGCGTTCTCGTACGGGTTCCGGTTCAACAAGGTCTCGCTCGGTGGCTGCACGCCGATCGAGTACATGAAGAAAGAAGGCCTGGTGTCGCGCCGCGCGACCGCCGTGGCCGGCAAGGCGGGTGGTCCCAAGATCGTCCAGCAACCGGCCGCGTCGATGTCGGACTGGAAGCGCCTCGCGCCAACGGTCGATCCGCAAGCAGCGATGGCAGCGCTCGGTCCCAAGAACGGGAGCTGGCTCATGTCGGCGCCGCTACCGGCGCCGGTCGGCAAGCCGGCCGAGACAGACCAGGGCGCGATGACCGCGAGTGTTCCACTCGCCGTGTCGGGCTTCTCCGCGCCCGCGTTCGCACAGCTGAGCAAGCTGTTTGGCGATTCGAACCTCACCCCGATGCGCGCGGGCGGCAGCGGCTCTGCCGGAACCGCGGCAGGTTCCACCGAGTCGGGCCCGTCGAAGTTCGAGATGGGCGGCTCGATCTCCGTCGAGCTGATCCGCGGTGACATGTCCGCGGCCGCGACCGGCACCGTCTCGTATGTCGACGGCAACAACGTGCTCGCATTCGGTCACCCGATGTTCCAGACCGGCGAGACCTACGCACCGGTCGCTACCGCATTCGTTCACACTGTCGTCCCATCGGCGCAGAGCGCGTTCGTTCTCGCGTCGCCGATGAAGGAGATCGGGTCGCTGGTTCAGGATCGCCAGGCGATGATCGCGGCCGACACGAACCTGCGTACGCCGTCGATTCCGATCACGATCACGGTAACGAGCAGCCACGGCAAGCAGATCGACAAGGGCCAGTTCAACGTCGAAGTGCTCGACAACAAGTTTCTGACCGCGCCGATCGCCGGGGCTGCGCTGATGAACGCGGTGCAGTACTACCTGCCCGATCGCGACGATGTCACCGCGCGCGTCGAGTCGAGCGTTCACGTCAAAGGCACCAAGCCGATCGAGTTCGTCGACTATCTCTACGCGAATGATGGCGCGAGCTCCGTGATGGGCGCCGTGCGCGGCCTGCGAGTGCTCGTACCGCTGATGATGAACCCGTACGCGCCGGTCACCGTCGAGAGCGTCGACATCAAGGTCGAGCTCAAGTTCGAAGCGAACTACGGCGACGTCAAGGAGATGAGGGTCGCGAGTGGTGATCTGATCGCAGGCCAGCGCAACATGGTGCAGGTCGTGATGAGCACGTGGGACGGCAAGGACATCATCGAGGACGTGCCGGTCGATGTGCCGTCGAACCTCGCCGGAAGCATCGTGATGATCGAGGTCACCGCTGGCGATAGCGCGCGCCTCGACGCAGCACCGCCGGTCGATCTGCCGAGCCTCATCACAGCGTTCCGCAAGCTGCTCCCCGGCAACGTGTGGGCGGCGACGATCTATCCGGCCGATGAGGGTGTCACGCTCGACGGCAAGCTCGTCAAGGACCTGCCCGCGAGCGCGCAAGACAAGCTGCACCCGCAGACGCATTCGCAACGTGCGTCCAGCTACAAACCTCTCGTGCGCACGGTCTCCCCGGCCAAGCGCGTCGTGAACGGCGCCGCCTCGATGCTGGTGCGCGTTCGCGCGAAGTAACTCGGGGTCGCCTTTCGATTGGAGAACTGATGAAGCGACTGTGGTTGGGTATTCCTGTGTGCTTGCTCGCGCTCCGCGCCGATGCAGTGGTGACGGCGACGTGGTCCGTCGAGACTTATCAGCAGTTTGATGCAGGTGACGCGACCAGCGCGTTCATCACGTCGACCGGTGAGGTACGTCCCGGCTGGGACACCAAACGCACAAAGCTCGAGGGCGATGCGGTGTGGTCCTCGCTCAAGCTCGCCGATGGCAGCGTGCTGCTCGGCTCCGACGAGGGCGGTGCGATCTACAGGCTGAGCGGCGATTCGGCCAAGCAGGTCGTGAAGCTCGATGGCGCGATCGCCGTGGTCTCGCTCGCCCAGACCTCCGACAAGACGGTGTGGGCCGGCGCAATGCCCGGCAACAAACTCTGGAAGATCGACGTCAACGGCGGCAAGGCCACGGCTGGGCCGGTTCTCAAGGACGTCGAAACGATCTGGTCGCTCACCGTCAGCGGTGACACCGTCTATGCGGGCACCGGCCCGAGCGGAAAGCTGTTCGCGATCAAGGGCGGTCAGGCGCGCGAAGTCTTCGACACCGAGGACAAGCGCATCACCGCCCTGACCACCACAAGCGACGGCGCCGTGTGGCTCGGGACCTCGGAGCGCGCGCTCGTGTTCCGCTACGATCCCAAGGACGGCAAGACCCGCGCGATGGCGGACTTCGCCGGCAACGAGATCAGCTCGCTCGCCCCGTACCGCACCGGCGTGGTCGTCGCCGCGAACGATCTCGCCGAGCAACCGGCCCCGACGGCCAAGACGCCCTCGCAGGTCGAGGCCGCAGAGAAGCCGAACGCACCCAAGGGTCAGACCGCAAAGACGCCGGACGTCGGGACCAAGCCCGGCGCCGACAAGGATCCACCGCCGGTGACCGACCTCGGCCGCAAGGGCGCAAAGAAGGGCAAGGGCGCGCTGTTCCGCGTCGGTGGCGATGGCCGCCTCGACCAGCTCCATGCGTTGACCGCGACGTACTTCACCGCGGTCGCCGTTGCCCCCGACGGAACGATCTACGCGGGCGCCGCCGACAAGGGCCGCATCTACATGGTCGACGCCGAGGACTCGGTCGCGACCGCGTTCGACGTCGACGAGCGCTCGGTCAGCCAGCTGTGGTTTGACAAGGACCTGCTCGGCTTCGCGACCGACGATGCCGCCGCCGCGTATCGCGCCACCGGACGGGCCGACCAGGCGAAGTACGTCAGCGACGTCCTCGACGCCAAGTCCGTCTCGCGGTTCGGCAAGCTGACGTGGATTTCCTCCGGCAAGGTCAAGATCGAGACCCGCAGTGGCAACACGGCGAAGCCCGGCGTCGGCTGGAGTGACTGGCAGGCACCTGCGCAGATCGGCAAGCTCGGCGGTGGCCTCGAGGGCGGCAAGATCGCATCGCCCGGCGGCCGCTACCTGCAGTTCCGCAGCTCGCTCGAGAATGACGACGCACGGGTGCGCCGCGTGATGGCGTACTACGTCCCGCAGAACACGGCGACGGAGATCCAGGAAGTCACGATCGACACGTCGAAGGAAAACCTGCCGACGCTCAAGGACCTCGCCGCCAAGCCGCGCTCGCCGATCCTCAAGCTCAAGTGGAAGGTCGAGAACCCCGACAGCGACGACACGACATACACACTCGAGGCGCGCCGTGATGGCGAGGCCAACTGGCGCGTGCTGCAGACCGGCAAGACGCCGCTGACCACGACCGCGTGGGAGTGGAACACCGAGACCTATCCCGATGGTTGGTACAAGCTGCGCGTCACCGCGTCCGATGCGGCCGCGAACTCGCCCGACCGCGCGCTGACGTCGAGCAAGATGTCGACGATGTTCGCGCTCGACAACACCCGCCCGACGATCGACGGTCTGACCGTCAACTATCCGAAGGCGGCTGCGCGCGCGAGCGATGCGATGTCGACGGTTTCGGAGATGTCGTTCTCCGTCGACGACGGCCCGTGGCAGCTCGGCAC
>JAYVWH010000156.1:0-4100 GCA_043786265.1 Kofleriaceae bacterium
CTTGAGGCCCGGATTCGCGGCGAGCGTGTTCGCCGAGATGATCACGGTCGATAAGGGGTCGCGGAGATCGTGACCAAGGATCGTGATGAACCGATCGCGAACCTCCTCGCGGCGCTGTGCGTAGGCGTGCGTTGCATTGATGATCGCGCGATCCATACCTTCGTGCATGCGCACGATCGACTCGCGAGACGCTGCGTTCACGGACATGTCGAGCAGCAGGCGTGTGAGCACCATGCGCAGCTTCGAATACTCGCGCGTGAGCGTCTCGAGGCCAACGCCGTAGCCGAGACGCTGCAGTGCCGCGCCGTCGACGAGCACCGCGAATGCGCGCTCTGCAGCGTCGGTGTCACCGTCGATCCACTCCGCGAGACCGTCGAGGAACTCGTCGAGGTGATCGCACAGCACCGGCCGCGTCTCGGCGAACGCCGGCATGTCCGCACGGACTTCGGCCTCCCAGAGCTTGGCAATTTTCGCCTTCTCCGTTCGGAGCACCATCGCGACGCAATCAAAGTCCATGCATTGTGTTTAGCGGACGTTTCCACACACAGCACGACGAGATCGGCGTTAACTACGCGAGCGCAAACGCACGTGCGCCGACGGACCAGCGCGGCGTGCGGCGCACCGCGTCAGCGTGAAAGCTGCCCAGCATCCACGACCCCCACGCGCGGGAAACCGGCCTTCTGCGCGGTGTCCATCGCGGCGATCAGGTGCCTGTACTCGATCGGGTGCTCGCGCGTGCTGTTGGCGGCGACCTCGACCGGGGGCAGCTCCTTCGCAGTGCTGTATTCGCGCAGTGCACCTTCGAGTCCCTTCCAGTCGTAGGCGGAGACCTTCTGGGTGACACCCGCGGGATACAGGGTGAGCGAGACCTGATCCTCTTCGATCAAAATCCCCAAACGTGGATCGTCATTCGGGTCTCCCGGCTGGGCATCGCGCGCGCGCCCTTGCGCCGTGTTGTCGAGGCTGGAGATGTTGACCCAGACCGCCGTCACGAGCAGAAAGGCGGTCAGGCAGCTCATCAGGTCGATGAACGGCACGATGTTGAGCTCGATGTTGCGAGAACCCTGTTCGGAACCACCTGGTGATGCGCCCATGCGCCGAAGACACGGACCGTGCGGGTCGAGTTGCGGCCTACTTCGAGGCGGCAATCGCAGCAGCCAGATCGCCAAGCTTGGTGCGCCGGTCGATACACTGATCGATGGTTCGCAGCGTCGTTGTCAGGTCTTTGTCACCGGCGAGGGACGCCGCCACCTCGTCGCGGCTCACCGCGTCGCACAGGTGGGACACCGACTTCATCAGCTCGTGCAGCTCCTCAGCGGACATTCGGCGACGGAGCGCCGGTAGCTCGGCCTTCACGGCCCGCCACGCGGCGGTTCGCGTCTCGACTCTCTCGAAGTAGCGCGCGACGGCGAGCCAGCTGGTCTGCGGCACGACGTCCCCCTTGGTCACGAGTCCGACGGCCTTCGGAATCTCCGACGCAGGGAGCGCGCCGAGCGCTTCGAACCACGAGTCGCGAAAGTCCTCGTCGTGCGACAGCGTCGCGCGCGCCGCGATCCGATCGAACAGCTTGTCGCCACCGTGTATGCCTGCGAGAGCGACCAGCTGTGGCGGCAGCTCGCCCTGCGCCGTCGCGACGAGCTTGTCGAGCACGTCGTGGGCGTGGTGCGTGACCACGGTAGCGAACTGATCCGCCGGCACGACACCGATCAGCGCGCGTACGAGCTCGGCCTCGGCGGGGAGCGGTGGCTTCTTGTCGGGCCCGAGCCGATCGCTGAATCGAGCCGCAAGCCATGCGGTCCACGCCGGCCGCGTGGCGTCGTCGACGATCGCATCGAGGGCCTGCGCGAGCGCGACGGCGCCGAGTTGCGAATACGCATCGCGCGCCTCGGCGAGGTCACGCAGCTGCGCAAGTGCATCCGTGGCCGGCAGCTCTCCGCGGTCGAGCGCAGCGGCGAGGTCATCACCCGCGATCATGCGATCGAGCGGCGCTGCATCGGTGGCTGGCGGCGCGGGACCGCGAGGACCGTTGGTCTGCCACGCCACGTGGTAGTAGCTGCCATCGGGATTACCGAGGACCCACGCCGGGCAGGTGTCTCCAACCGGAATCGAGGTCGCCGCGCCCGCGAGCGCGCAGCTGCGTCCCGCGGGCTTGGGCCCGTTGCCGTATGCGATGCAGATCGGCACGCGTCTCCGCGCATGGGCGACCACCTCCGGCTTGCCCTTGCAACGCAGCTCGAAGGTCACCACCGGTGTGCCGCTCGACGCGACGAAGCTCCTGAGCGCATCGCCGGCCTCGCCGGTCGCCAGCATCGGAAACACGTCATCACTGGTGACGCTGCGGCCGCGCTGGCTCTTGATGTACTTGCGCACGCGGTCACGCAGCTCATCGGTACCGATGAACGACTCGAACGTGCGGAGCACGAGCTGTCCCTTCGCGTACGCGATCGCATCGAAACCTTCGTCGGCGTCGACGGTGGTCGTCACGTGCCGCAGCAGCGGCTGTGCACCGGGCTCGCGGTCGGCAGCGATCGCCTCGCGCCGAGACAGCGCGAAGCGCAGCGCGACATCGTCGTATGCGTCGAGCTGCCGGGAGACCTTGTCACCGAGCCAGCTCGCGAACGCTTCGGCCAGCCACAGGTGGTCCCACCATGCCGGCGTCACCGAGTTGCCAAACCATTGATGGACGAGCTCGTGCGCTGCGATGTACGTGAAGTAATCCGCGAACGCGTCGCGCTTCGCGTTGCCGAGGAGGATCGGCTCGTGAAACGTGATCAACCCCGGGTTCTCCATCGCACCAAAGAACTGCGGCACGCCAACGATGTCGAGCTTGGTCAGCGGTAGGGGATCATCGAGATAGGCCTCGAGCGCAGTGACCACAGCGCCGAGCCGCTTCGCGACGACGCCCGCCCGCTTGCCCTCGCCTGCTCGCACCGCGACACGCACCGGAATCTTGTTGCGGCCCACGGTGCCCGCGCTGACCAGCTCGAAGGGTCCAACCGCGATCGCGAGCAAGTAGCTCGGTAACGGCGGCGTCTCTGCGAAGGTGATCTGCTTCTTCGCACCGAGGACCGTCGTCAGCGTGTCGGGCATGTTCGCGAGTGCAACCTGCTTGCGTGGCACGACGAGCGTCACGCGCCACGGCGTCTTCCAGCGGGGCTCGTCGAAGCACGGCGTGATCCGCCGCGTGAAGACCGCCTCGCCTTGCGAGAACAGATACCAGGCACCGTCGCGCTGACGAAACAGGCCCTCCTGGTCGCCCATCGTGTTGCCAGTGAACGTGAAGTGCAGCTTCGTCGTGCCGGGCTGGAGGACCCGGCCGAACCGGAACGCGCGCATCTGCTCGCCGACCACACTGACTGGCTCGAGCGTGCCGCCGGTCCACGTCGCCTTCGTGATCGTGAGCTGCTCCGCGTGGAGCCACACGTGATCCGTCGCCGTCTCGAGCCGCACCTCGATCGTGACCTCACCGCTGAACAGCTCGCTATCGGGATCGATATCGAGCGTGAGGTCGTAGGCGAGCGGCGTGACCGTATCGGGGAGGCGCAAACCTGGCGCCTGGATCCCCGTGCCGCCAACGCCAGGCGTCGTGGCTCGCCTCGACGGACCGCACCCGGAGGCCATGCTCAGGACGGCGAGGACCAGAACAAAGCGCACGTAACGGGTATCGCATGATTGCAAAACCGCCACATGGGTCGAGTGTGCCTCGCGACGACCGGGAACCAATTCAAGGTTCCAGGGGCTTGGATACCGCGTCCGTGGTACGGCCCCTGCTCTGAGCGCAAGCGGACATCCCTGCAACCGCAGCGGCCGGATCGCATCGCGCGGTAGTCTGTGAACACTCCGTGTTGAAGCCTGGCATTCCAGCGAACGAGGACGCGCGCATGGCCGCGCTGCGATCCTATGACGTGCTGGACTCCGATCCCGAGCCGCAGTTCGACGCGCTCACCAGGCTGGCCGCGCACATCGCGGGTACGTCGATGGCGCTCGTCACACTGGTCGACACCGACCGTCAATGGTTCAAAGCTCGCTACGGGATGGACGCAACGGAGACGCCCCGCGATGTCTCGCTGTGCGCGCACGTCGTGGCGTCCGGTGAGCTA
>JAYVWH010000157.1:0-4385 GCA_043786265.1 Kofleriaceae bacterium
GCCCACGACTCGTCGCGCGCTGGAGTGCGCGTTGCGGCGGGTTAAGGCAGGACCGGAGCGAGCGTTATCAGCAGCTTCTTGCGGTCCGCTCGCGCGAGATCGAGATCGACGTAGCGCGAGAAGTATTCGTCGTGGCGTAGCTCGAGCCGGTGCTTGCCGGGCTCGACCGCGATGCCGCCGCGCAGCACGGTGACCGGGCCGATGAAGCGGCCGTCGACGAAGACATTCGCGTCGCCGACGTTGCTGCGGATGTAGAAGATCGCATCTTCGGCGCCGACGCCAGAGGTCGACTTCGGATGGCCGCCGCAGCCCACGAGCGCGACTGCAAATGCGACCGCGACTGCGCGCGTCACTGCGCCCCCGTCAGGGTGACTTCGACGACGCTGCCAACGATCTTGACGCTCGCACTCGCATCGGTCGACGGCGCCTTCTTTGCGATGCGCGCGATCTGCTCGATCGGCTCGCTCGTGGTCACGCCGATCACCCAGCCGCTCGGCGACAGCCGCCGCAGCGTGGCGCCACGCACGCTTTTTGCGCCGGCGAGGTACTTCTGCTCGAGCACGACGAGCGACATCGGTGTCCGCGCGGGGAGCCGCACGAGCACGACGCCCGGATCCGGCATCGGCGTGTCGTCGCCCGAGAACGCTGCGGCGGCACCGAGCTTGGCCGCTGCGGGCGGGAACACGTCCATCGTGGCGAACAGCAGCGACGAGGAGGTCGCGTACTTGTTGTCCATGCCGGCCGCCGTGCCGGAGCCTTCGCCGATCAGCTGCTTGTCCTAGCCGACCACGCGGACGCGCGCGGTGACGAGGGCGGCGGTCCCTGCCCTGCCACGCACCGGCACCGGGGCACCGACGGTGACGGTGGCGATCGCGACCGTGTCAGCCTTGGCCTCGACGGCGAGCGCCGCGGCCTCGTCGTCGGAGAGTGGGAGCTCGCCGTCGGGTCGTGCGGCCGCTCCGGTCACCGGTGCCTTTCGCACCGCGAAGCCGTGGGTCCTCAGCACGGTCGTAAGCACGCCGGTCTCCGCCAGGTCACCGGTGCCGCCTGCGCCGTAAGAAGCCTCGAGGCCCTGCGGTTTGATCACGCGCAGCAGCACCGTCGCGGTCTTCGCGGCGACGGGCGGCGGATCGC
This sequence comes from Kofleriaceae bacterium, assembly GCA_043786265.1. Classification (GTDB taxonomy): domain Bacteria; phylum Myxococcota_A; class Polyangia; order Haliangiales; family Haliangiaceae; genus JABFXX01. The sequence goes on from JAYVWH010000157.1 coordinate 1,135, forward strand.
CGGTGCCATTCGTCGTGGGGTTTGCCACTGCAGACGTGTCCTTGGTCGCGATGCCAAGCTCGCCAAGGCGAGCGCGCAGCTTGTCACGATCGATGCGCACGCTGATGGTCAGCTCGCGACGATCATCGACGGTCTCGTCCTTGGTCACACTGAACTTCGCGACCCACAGCCGGGCGCGCACCACGATCTCGCGGTCGATCTCGCCCTTGCGCGCGGTGCGGACATCGGGCGCGACTAGCTCGGACAGCGCGCTGGTGACCGCGTTTCCGAACGCCTCGTCCAGTGCCATCGTGCGCGCATCGGCGCTGCTAGACGGGGCATCGCCCTCGTCTTGATACGCCACCATGTCCTCTGCGAACGCAGGCGTGCTGAGCGCAGTGACCATGGCGGCGAGGAGGACACGACGAGTCACGACGGGTAGCCTAGCATCGCGCACGTACCGACTCCCACGGGCTGCCGGTCTCACTTCGGGGTGATGATCAGGAACAACGTCGCTGGTGTGGCATTGATTCCATCGACGTCGATCGCGCCCGCTTTCGCGGCCTTCGCGGTCACCCGCGGCGCGTCCTTGGCCCACGCGGGAACTGCTTCGGCGCCGACCCACAGCGACGCGGCAGCGATCCCGCCGACGGTCCAACCAACCGCAGGCGTAGCCTTGGCGACGCCCTCGACGATGACCACACGCGGGCCGCTATCGGCCGCGGCAAGAGCGCGCGGCCCCGTGATTGCTTGACGGATGGCCTCGATCGGGACGCCCAGCGTCACGCGCCAGGCGCCGTCGGTCTCGGGGTCCGCCGCCACCACGATCGCATGGGTGATAGCAGCGTCGATCCGCGCAGCGATCGCCTTGTCGCCTTTGGCGCGGTCGGCGACGGTCCCGCCGATGGCGAGCGGCAGCGTCGCGACCTTGCCGGCGAGCAGCTTCTGCGCCGCAAGCTCGGCATCGCGACGCGACGTGCCCCGCGCGACCGCTGGGTTCGGCGCGTGGCGGTCGGCGAGCCCGATGCCCTCGGCGACGACCAGGCCGCGCGCCCAGTCGACCGCCGGCGGCGCTGCATGCGCGGCCGACGCGAGGAGCACGAGGATCGCGAGGCAGCGCATCTGCCGTACGGTAGCTCAGTTTTCTTCGGGCTCGAGCGCTTTGGTCGGCGGGACTACAGGCGCAGCGGCCGGCACGGGCGCAGGAGCGTGCGGTTAGCGTTTCATCAATCGGGCCGGAGCAGGCCATCGTCACCACGAGGGTGCAACACAGCTCCGCTACCGGTGCCGGTCGGGACCGCTTTGCGCTTCTTGAGCTCGACATCGATCTTGAGGTCGGACGCCGTGCTGACCATTCGCTTCTCGTCGGCGTAGCCGGTGAGCTTGAGGACCAGGTTCGCACCCGTTGCGGCCTTCGGCACCTCGACGGCGCACGGGGTCAGGCATCGCGGTTTTGTCTCCCCCACGATGAAGACCGATGCGCCGGCAGGCGTCGTGCGGACCGCGATCTTGACGGTGGTGACTGCGCCGGTGCCTGCTGTCGTCGTGCCGGTCGCGCTGCTCGTGCCGGTCGCGCTGCTCGTGCCCGTCGTGCCCGTCACGCTGCTCGTGCCCGTCGTGCCCGTCGTCCCGGTCGGCGTGCCGCTGCCGGACGTCGTGCCTGTTCCCCCGTTCGGCGTGCCGCTGCCCGTCGTCGTGCCGCCCGGCGTGCCGCTGCCCGTCGGGCTCGTCCCCGTCGTGCCGTTCGTGCCGGTCGTACCGATCGTACCGGTCGGCGTAGCGGAGCCCGTTGTGGCCGCGTTGGTCGCTGCGGTCGTCGCTGCGGTGCCGGTCGTCGCGCCCGCGCCCGTCGTCGTACCAATGCCCGTCGTTGTGCCGCCGGAGCCGGGCCCCGCTCCGGCCGCAGGCTTCGTCTCCTTGCCGCCGCTGGCGACGACAACAGCAATCACGACGGCGATCGCGGCCGCTGCGGCGATCGCACCGATGATCAGCTTCTTGCTCGATCCAGGCACCGTTCCCAGCATCGTTGGTGGCGGTTGCGTCGAATGACCCGTACGCCCCCCGACCTCGCCCGCACCCTGGCCGAGGGTGGTCTGCGGCGATGCGCCGGCCGGCACCTGCGTGTTCACACCATAGGGCGTGTTCACACCATAGGGCATGTTCACTTCGTAGGGCGTGTTCACTCCGTAGGGCGTGTTCACTCCATAGGGCGCCGGCGTCGGCACGCCGTAGGGTGTTGGTGTCAGCGGAGGCTGCTGGCCGGTCGGGGTCGCCTGACCCGGGTACGGCGTCGGCGGGTTCGGACCCGTCGGTGGATTCGATCGGCGGGGGTCGGCAAATCCCTGCGGATTGTTGAGCGCCTCGTACATCTCGCGCATCGTCTGGAAGCGATCCTCGCGACGCTTCGACAGCGACTTCATCACGACCGCCTCGAGGGACCGCGAGAGTCCGGGCCGGCGCTTCGTCACCGGGTCAGGCTCCTCCGTCAACTGCTTGACGAGGACCTCGGCGTAGCCGCTTCCCGAGAACGGCGGCGCACCGGTGAGGAGCTCGTAGAGAACGGTGCCGAGTGCATAGACATCCGTGCGCAGGTCGATATCCGGCCTGCCCTCGCACTGCTCGGGCGACATATAGATCGGTGTCCCGATCACGGTGCCAGCCTGCGTCTTCGACATCGACGCACCATTCGCGGTGACCTTCGCGATCCCGAAATCGAGCAGCTTCACGAGCTCGGCCTCGCGTCCGCGCGTGACCAACATGATGTTGTCGGGCTTGAGATCGCGATGAATGATGCCGTGCTCGTGGCTCGCCACCAGCGCGTCCGCAACCTGCATGACGATCGTCAGGGCGCGCTGCGGATCGAGAGGCCCCTGTGCGACGACCTTCGACAGCGTGACGCCCGCGAGCAGCTCCATCACGAGATAGACGATCGGGCCCCTCCCCGACTCGATCGACCCGTAGTCGAGGATGTCGACGATGTTGGGGTGATTGATGTCGTTGACCGCCTTCGCCTCGTGGAAGAAGCGAGTCGTGATCTCCTCGTTCGCCGACAGCTCGGCGTGCAGGACCTTGAGGGCGACGCGCTTGCCGATCTGGGGATGCTCGGCGAGGTAGACCTCGCCCATGCCGCCCTCACCGAGCTTCTTGGTGATGACGTAGTTCCCGATTCGCTCCCCGATCATCGCGCCAGCCCTGGAAAACGGACGCTACGTGCGAACCCGGACCCGGTCAACGCAAAATCGCGCACTTGCGCGGACGAACGGGCCCGGACT
>JAYVWH010000158.1:0-3367 GCA_043786265.1 Kofleriaceae bacterium
GACCTGCCACTTCCTCGCGCTCCAGCACGTCACGAACGTCGGTGTCTCGGGAATGATCTACCCGGACCCTCTCGATGACACGCAGCCGGCGCAGAGCAACTTGATGACGTCAGGGACTGTGCTCACGGCGAACCAAGGCTTCGCACTGTCGCGCAGCGCGCTGCTCACCGTAGAGTGAGCGAGCCAGACGAAGCCTTTGCGGGGGGCTGTCGAGATGTCGATTGAACTCTGGCGCGCGAACGTGATACGCCGCGTCAATGCTCGTCCGTCGCACACTGTTGATGTCCCTGATCGTCGCAGGCTGCAATAGCGACCCCGGCCTTCCGCCACTTCCGACGATCGCCGAGGTCCCGGCATTCGAGGACATCAATCCCGACCCCCACATCGTCGAAGTGAACCTGCGCGCAGCAGCGGCGACGCTGGAGATCAAGCCGTTCTATCCGACCGACGTGCTCGCGTACAACGGCTCGCTGCCGGGTCCGCTTCTCGAGGCTCGCGTCGGCGATCGCATCATCGTCCACTTCCAGAACGACCTCGCCGAGGCAACGACGATCCACTGGCATGGCCTCCGAATCCCTTCGGATCAAGACGGCAATCCGATGGTCCAGGGCCCCATCCCCGCCGGCGGCTCGTTCACGTATGACTTCACCGTGCCCGACGCAGGCACGTTCTGGTTCCACCCGCACATGGGAACGATCGAGCAAATCGATCGCGGCATGTACGGTGCGATCATCGTGGCCGAGGCAGAGCCGCCGAAGTTCACCGCCGAGCGGCTCTACGTCATCGACGACATGCGCCTCGCCAGCAACGGCCAGATCGCTGCATATAACTATTCAGGTCACGACGTGATGATGGGCCGGCTCGGCAACACCCTTCTGACGAACGGCAAGGTCGATCCGCCAAGCGGCACGGCGCCTGCTGGGAGCATCGAGCGCTGGCGCATCGTCAATGCATCGACAGCGCGTGTGTTCGAGATCGCCGTCGATGGCGCCAGCTGGCGCGTGATCGCGACCGACGGAGGCCTGCTGCCAACGCCGTACAAGCCGGAAAAGATCACCGTCGCGCCGGGGCAACGGTTCGAGCTGGAGGTGACCTATGACCAGGCATCTGCGGCGCGGCTACTGTCATACGACGCGTACACGGACAACCCACCGGCGGTGCCGTTGGCGAGCGTGAACATCGCAGGTGAGATTTCGGCGAAGCCGCCGGTGTATCCACGTGTGTCATTGCCTGCGCTCACCGACGCGGCACTCGACAAGGAGATCCGCCTCGGCGCGGGCGACCAGGGCTTCACGATCAATGGCGCCAGCTCAGCCATGGAACCGATGATGGAGCTGACGCAGGGACAGCCCGTGCGGCTCACCATCACGAACGAGATCGGGCCGTACCACCCGTTTCACATGCACGGGCAGTTCTTCCAGATTCTCACCCGCAACGGCAAGCCTGCGGACGAGCCCGGGCTCAAGGACACCGTGCTTCTCGACGCGTACGACAAGGTCACCGTGCTGACCTACTTCGAGAATCCGGGCATGTGGATGTATCACTGCCACATTCCGGAGCACGCCGAGAACGGCATGATGGCCCACCTCATGGTCAATCCGGCGCCCTGAGTACGCGATCGGGCCGCTTACATCGAGCGACCGTGCTGCATACCCGCGTGCTGCGTCCCACCCATCTTCATCTTCATCATCGGCGGGCGCACGCGCACGAACACCATGCCGCCCCACGGTGTGCGCGTATCGTAGATGGGCGCCGAGTCGTGGCGCGGTGCGCGATACACGCTTACCTAGTATACCCCCGTACAGTATAGTCACCTTATGGCACATACCGCGAGGGACCGCGAGAAGCTCCTCCTCCGGATCAAGAGGATCCGCGGCCAGGTCGATGGAATCCAGCGCGCACTCGAGCAGGATGGCGACTGCTTTCAAGTGCTCCAGACCGTGACGGCCTGCCGGGGTGCGTTGACGGGCTTGATGGGCGAAATCATCGAGGGGCACGTGCGCGATCACATCCTCGATCCCGCCGAGAAGCCAACAGCGGCGCAGCGGCGAGCAGCCGAGGAGCTCCTCGAAGTTGTCCGGGCGTTCCTCAAGTGACCGCCATGTGGAAGAAGCATGGCGAAGCTTTCACGACGGTGATCTGCGGCGTGCTGGTCGTTGTGGGCGCCATGGTCCGCGAACGGTCGTCGCACGTCGCGACGGTGTTGTTTTTGGTCGGGTATGTTGCGGGGGGCTATCGCCAGGCCATCGAAGGGGTGACCAAGCTCGTGCGCGAGCGCTCGCTGGACGTCGACTTGCTGATGGTGGTTGCTGCGATCGGCGCGGCTACGATCGGCTACTGGTTCGATGGGGCGCTACTGATCTTCATCTTCGCGCTCAGCGGGACCCTCGAAGGCTATGCGAGCGCGCGCACGCAACGCGACATCGAGTCGCTCATGGCGCTACACCCCGACACGGCGGTGGTCGTGCGTGATGGCGTCGAAGCGCACATCCCGGTCGAAGACCTGATCGTCGGAGACGTGGTGATCGTCAAGCCCGGGGAACGACTCGCTGCCGATGGTGAGGTAGTCGAGGGTCGCTCGGTGGTCAACGAGTCCTCGATCACCGGAGAGTCGGCCGCGATCGAAAAGACGAGCGGTGCTCATGTGTATGCCGGCACCATCAACGGGCAGGGTGCCCTGCGAGTCACGGTCAAGAAACGTGCGAGCGAGAGTGTCATCGCTCGTATCGTCGAGCTCGTGCAGCAGGCGCAACAGCGGCGGCCACCCGCGCAGCTCTTCGTCGAGAGGTTCGAGAGCTGGTACGCGAATGTCGTCGTGCTTGGAGCGATTCTGTTCGTCGCAATTCCGACGACCCTCCTCGGCTGGACGTTCACGGAGAGTCTCTATCGGTCGATGGTGTTCCTCGTTGTGGCGTCGCCCTGCGCCTTGGCTGCGAGCATGATGCCGACGCTGCTGTCGGCCCTATCGACCGGCGCACGCAATGGCGTGCTGTTCAAGGGGAGTACATTTATCGAAGCGCTTGGTCGCATCAATGCCGTCGCCTTCGACAAGACGGGAACGCTCACAGTGGGTCTTCCCAGCGTCCATCGCGTGGTCGCTGTCGCGGGCTTCGATGAGGGGGAGCTGATCGCAAACACAGCAGCGGTAGAGACGCTGTCCGAGCACCCGATCGGTGCCGCCATCGTCGCGGACGCACGGAGGCGTGGGCTGCCTATCGGCAGCGCTTCGGAGTTCATGTCCGTGATCGGCTGCGGGGCACATGCAACAGTAGCCGGGCGCTCGTGGCGCGTAGGCAAGCCCGGATTGTTTGGTGGTGTCCCTGACGAGCTACGCGCCGTCGAGGCCGAGCTCGAGGCACAGGGACAC
>JAYVWH010000159.1:0-3995 GCA_043786265.1 Kofleriaceae bacterium
CTCGGCGGCCTCCCGATCGGCCTGGGCGCGCGCGATTCGCTTCGCCTCGAGTCCAAGCTCCCGCTCTACGGCAACGACCTCGACGAGGATCACACGCCGCTCGAGGGCGGCCTTGGTTGGGCGGTCAAGCTCGACAAGGGCGACTTCCTCGGCAGCGCACGTCTGCGCGAGCAGAAGGCAGCCGGCCTGTCCCGCCAGCTCGTCGGCTTCAAGATCGAAGAGTCCGCCCGCGCGATCGCGCGTCATGGCTATGCGGTCACGGACGGTGGTTCGGTCATCGGCAATGTCACGAGCGGCGGTCCGGGCATCATCGTCGGCGGCGCGATCGGCCTCGCCTATGTACCCGTGTCGCACGCAGCGGCGGGCACCCAGCTCACGATCGATTGCCGCGGCAAGCCCGCGACGGCGACCGTGGTTTCCGGCAAGTTCTATCGACGACCCCAGTGAGCATCCAATGAGCTACCCCACCGATCTGAAGTACACGAACGACCATGAGTGGCTGCGTGCCCAAGGCACGGGCTGGCGCGTCGGCATCACCCGGTTCGCCGTCGACCAGCTCGGCGACATCACGCTCGTCGACCTGCCCAAGCAAGGCGACCAGGTCACCAAGGGCCAGAAGTTCGGCGTGGTCGAGAGCGTCAAGAGCGTCAGCGATCTCTACGCTCCGGTGTCGGGCCGCGTCGTGGCGGTCAACCCCGGCCTCAAGGACGCGCCCGAGGACGTCAATTCCGATCCGTACGGCAAGGGCTGGATGATCGACATCGAGCCCAACGACAAGGGTGAGGTCGCTGACCTCATGGACGTCGCGGCGTACACCACGCACGTCTCGTCGCAGTGACGATCTAAGTCCGGGCTACTTCTCGGTCGGCAACCCGGCCGCGACCCAGTCGTTGTAGCCGCCGTCGAGCGCGACGGTCCGCACGTAGCCCATCTGGCGGAGCGTCGCGGCGGCCAGCGTCGAGACTCGCCCGACCTGGCAGTACGTCAGGATGCGTGCGCCGGGATCCGGCAGCTCCTTGTCGACGCGCAGCTCGAGCTGGCCGCGCGACAGGTGCTTCGCGCCGGGCAGGTGACCGGCGTCGAACGCCTCCTTCTCGCGGACGTCGAGGAGGACGAGGTCGGGGTTGGAGTGCCCGATCCGCCTGGCGACCTCCTGCATGCTCATGAACGTGATCTCTCGCGATGCCTCGGCAAGCAACTGCGCGACCGTCTTGCCGCCCGAGCGATTGGTGCGTAGCGCCTCGGTGAGGTGATCGGGCATCTTGATGTCGAGGCCCTTCATCAGCGCGACGAAGTCCGCTCGGTCGTGCTTCTGCAGGCGCGGATTGCTCGCGCGCTCGGCGCCGATCGTCGACGACGACCGGTCCTTGTAGTCATGCGCGGGATAGACCTTCATCGCATCAGGCAGCTGGAGCAGCTTGCCGAACACGCTGTCGTAGAGCGCATCGGGATTGCCGGTCGGCAGATCCGTGCGACCGGTGCCACCGATCAGCAGCGTGTCGCCCGTGAGCACGCGGTCCTCGAACACGAGCGACATCGAATCGTCGGTATGGCCGGGCGTGTACAGCACGCGCACGCGCTGCTTCCCGACGATCAGCGTCTCGCCGTCGTCGACCCGCACGTTCGGAAACGGCGCCGCCGCGTTCCGGTGCATCACGACATTCGCTTCGAGCCGGCTGCCGAGCTGGCGAGCAGCGGAGAAGTGGTCCGCGTGCGTATGCGTCTCGACGACGTAGTGAATCCGCATGCCCCGGTCGGTCGCGAGGGCGATATAGCGGTCGAGCTGATCGAGGTGCGGATCGACGATCATGGCCGCGCACGAATCGTCGCAGCCGATCAGATAAGACAGGCATCCGCCAGAACGGATTTGCTCGAAGAGCATCGTGCCACTCTAGCCTGCGTTCGCCCGCCCCAAAAGTCACCTCGACCATTCCTCGTCCGGGAGTGTATACATCGCGCGCGGTGGCGAACGACGACAAGAACAAGGGGGTGGGCGGCGCCGCTACGCAGGTGCTCGAGCCTGCCGACGCGCTGGCGGCAACCAACGCCGCCCAGGTCCTCGCGACTGAGTCGGCGTCGCTGGTCGGCGCGACGATCGCAGGGCGCTACAAGGTTCTCAAGAAGCTCGGCGAGGGCGGCATGGGCAGCGTCTACCAGGCCCTTCACACCGTGCTCGAGAAGCAGGTCGCGCTCAAGGTCCTGCACCCCGAGCTCGCGCGGAAGCAGCCGCTGGTCGAGCGGTTCCTGCAAGAGGCACGGGCCTCGTCGCGCATCCATCACGAGAACGTGATCGACATCAGCGATTTCGGCGCGGCCGAGGGACACGTGTTCTTCGCGATGGAGCTGCTGCACGGCCACGACCTTCACGAGGAGATCACGCGCGCACGCGGTGAGGGCAAGCTCCTGCCGTGGGCTCGCACGAAGCATATCTTCCTGCAGATCTGTAGCGCGCTGACCGCGTCGCACGAACGCGGCATCGTTCATCGCGATCTCAAGCCCGAGAATATCTACCTCATCGAGTCGCGCGGCGACCCGGACTTCGTGAAGCTGCTCGACTTCGGCATCGCGAAGATGACCGACGTGTCGTCGTCGGACGAGGCGCGCAAACTGACGAAGACCGGGATGTTGTTCGGCACGCCCGAGTACATGGCGCCGGAGCAAGCGCGAGGCGAGCCTGCCGATCATCGGGTCGACGTCTATGCGATGGGCTGCATCCTGTTCCTGCTCGTGAGCAATCGCCTGCCGTTCCAAGCCGAGAACTTCATGGGCGTGCTGTCGCAGCACCTCACCGACGATCCGCCGGAGATTGCTCCGGAGACCTTCGATCAGATCGGCGCACCCCGCGAGCTCGCTTCCGTGATCGATGGTGCGCTCGAAAAAGATCGAGAGCAGCGCTGGCAGACAATCGAGGAGCTGGTCGCCGCGATCTATGACGTGTCCGGCGATGCCGCGCCGAAGAAGGCCACACCGCGCACGCGCGCAGCGAGCGTGCCCGCGCCGGGCGAGACCACGCGGATGCGCACGCCGACCGATCCGGCAACCACGCGCTCGCGAACCCCGAGCGGCCCGCAGCGCCTCAAGCGGCCGACGGCAGAGCGAACCAAGCCGCCGACCTCGCCGCCGCGGCTGCAGAGCACGCCCGAGAAGAGCGTGTGGACCGCGAACCTCGCCAATGTCGACGAGGCACAGGCCGTCACGCTCGGACCGATGCCCGAGGCGCAGCAAAAAGGGATGATGTTCGCGATCGTCTCCGGACTCGTCGTGGTCGGCACGATCGTGGGCGCGGCGTTCCTGCTCGGCTGGTTCGACGGGTCGGCATCGAAGTCCAAGCCGGCGCCGTCGGCCGCCGGTTCCGCAGCGGCGGGGCCCGCGCCGACCCCGGCCCCGATCGCCGCTCCGTCTCCACCGGCGCCCGCGCCGGCAAAGGCCACGGTCGAAGCTGCACCCACTCCGGTCGTACCGCCCAAGCCGGGCCCGGGGACCAAGGAGCCTTCGGGTACGCGGGCCGAGCCCGCGACGACCTCGCACCAGCCGGACACGTCGACGGCCGTCACCCGGCCCGACATGACCGAGGTCGCCAAGCCCGAGCCAGCGCCCGCGCCGAAGGAGCCCGCACCGGCTCCCGCCGAAGAACCGACGCCTTCCGAACCGCAGGAGTAGCAAGTCGACCGTGAACGCGAGCCGCTGCGGCGAGCAAGAAAGCGATCACGGCGTGCGAGCGTGCGCTCGGGGTGTCAGTTCCCGACGACGTCCGCAATAGTGTTGCCCGTCACGGCGGAACGAGCGACTGGGGTGGCGCGCCAGCGGTTTCGTCTCGCCGATTCGTTCGCCGCGTGGCTCGGCGCGATCGCCGACGGTTTGGAGCAGGATCTATTCGGGTGGAAGGACGACGCGCAAAAATTCGGCGACGAGGCGTTCCTCGCGATCGCACTCGAGGGCAAGGATCTCTACAAGCCAACGGCAAAGAAGCGCGGCCGATGAACGTAGCCCTACCG
>JAYVWH010000160.1:0-3360 GCA_043786265.1 Kofleriaceae bacterium
GGATGCATGGCTTACCTATAGAAGCGATCTCGCGATCGCCTTCCGCTTGCTCGCCAAGCATGCTGGACAGGGCAGCTTGAAGATCGTGGGATTCGACGACGGCCCCGAGGAGGGCATTCGGATCGATTCGCACTCCGATGGTTCGAGCAGCTGCGTGGTCCTCAGCTCTGAAGAGGTGATGAAGCTGCGCACGAGCGTGCCCTATCAAGAAGTTGTCGCCCTCACCGATGAGGCTTTGGGTGACGTCCTTGACGAGGAAGGCGACGACGTTTGACACGTCGCTAAGCGTCAACAACCCGAGCGTTGTAGAATGGCCGCATCGCCATGCACCCAGCCCGATTCTCGCGCTATGTCGCGCTCGGTGACAGCAGCACCGAGGGGCTCGATGACCCCGACGGCTTTGGCGGCTTTCGCGGCTGGGCGGATCGCCTCGCCGAACAAGTAGCCGTCGCATCACCCGGACTGCTCTATGCGAACCTCGCCGTGCGCGGCAAGAGCGCCCGCGAGATCTGCTCGACCCAGCTGGCACCCGCCCTCGCGATGCGGCCCGATCTAGCGACGGTCGTCGCAGGAATGAACGATCTCCTGCGCAGCCGCTGGGACGCCGCGCGCGTCGCCGCTGTCGTCGGTGAGATGGTCGGCGGGCTGCGCAACATCGGCGCCACCGTCGTGACGTTCACGATCCCGGACGTCTCGCAACGCATGCGGCTCGGGCGCACGCTGACCGCGAAGACCGCGGCGCTCAACGTCGAGATCCGCAAGATGGCAGAGGCGACCGGCGCCGTTCTCCTCGATCTCGCCACGTACGAGATCGCCGAGGACCCGAGGGTGTGGGCCGTCGACAGGATCCATGGCAATCCCGAGGGCCACGCGCGGATCGCCGATGCGCTCGCACACCTCCTCGGGCTTCCGGGTGCGAGGGCCGACGGATTCACCCGACCGCTGCCGTCGCTGGATCGTCGGCGGCGCGAGGTGCTCGTGGAGGATCTCGCATGGGCCGCGAAGTTCGTCGCCCCGTGGGCATGGCGCCGCTTACGTGGCCGCACCACGGGAGACGGCGTCACGGCAAAGCGGCCAGTGCTCATGCCGGTTCATGCGGCGCACATCGGGATGAGGTAACGCGCGCACCATCGACAAGCCGGTCGTCAGCAAGATCCTGGCGAGCCTCGGGCCGCCGACCACGACCCCTGGTCGCACTGCGCACGAACCTTGTCGAGCTCGGCCTGCTCGGTGTTCTGCAGCGCCTTCCACTCGCCAAGGCGCGTCTCGTACTCGCTGCTGACGGCGTCACGCTGATCCTGCGGCAGCGCTTCGCACGAGCTGACCTGCACGGTGAGCTTGTGATACTGGATGCAGCTCGCGGGCGCCTACGACGGCAGGGTCGGATCGACGGCGTTGCCTTCAGCTCCGGTGCCGTCGCCAGACTTGCCTGCCGACGTCGTATCGGACTTCTTGTTGGAACCGCAGGCCGCGAGGGCCAGGCGCAGCATTTGCCGTCGATCCTCGATACGAGCAGGACTTGCGCGTTCTGACGCCTGAAACCAGCCCTATTTGCCCAAATCAGGGCGCGGGATCGGTGCACCAAGTGCAGTGCACGGAGCGATGCGTCGTCTTTGGCTCGGATTCTCACTCGTCCTGTTCGTGTCATTCGGCGTGCTCATTTACGTAGGATCCCGCATCTATCAGCTCGCACCGCCGGTCCCCGATCGGGTGGTAACCACTGAAGGAAAGACCGTCTTCGGACCTGGTGAGGTGTCCGCCGGTCAGGACGTGTGGCGTTCGTTCGGTGGCATGGAGCTCGGCTCGATCTGGGGGCACGGCTCCTACGTCGCACCGGATTGGACTGCGGACTGGCTGCATCGTGAGCTGGTCGCGCTGCTCGACGACTGGACGATGCACTCCGTGGGAGCCCACTACACGAGCCTCCCCGCCGAAGCGCGAATGGGACTGCAGGAACGACTGCGGGCCGAAGTGCGGGCTAACACGTACGACAGCGCCACGCGGACGATCACGGTCTCACCGGATCGCGCACGCGCGATCGAAACGAACGTCGACTACTACACGACGCTGTTCGCCCAGGGACGAGACGACTACGCCATTCCACCGGGCACCGTGGCCGATTCGCAGCGTGCTCGCTCTCTGTCGGCCTTCTTCTTCTGGTCATCGTGGGCTGCAGCAACGCAGCGTCCCGGCGAGTCCATGACCTACACGAGTAACTGGCCACACGAGCCGCTGATCGCGAACCGGCCGACACCGGACTCGATCGTGTGGACCGGCGTGAGCATTCTCATGCTGCTCGGCGGCATCGGCACACTCGCGTTCTGGCACGCAGCACGGCGCAAGGAGGATGCGCCCGACGCGCTGCCGCACGAGGATCCGTTGCTCGGCTCGACGCCGACGCCGTCGCAGCTCGCGACCATGAAGTACTTCTGGATCGTCTGCGCGTTGTTCACGTTGCAGATCGTGGCGGGCGTCATCACTGCGCACTACGGCGTCGAAGGCAACGGCCTGTTCGGCATCGCACTCGCGAAGGTTCTGCCGTACTCGGCAGCGCGGTCCTGGCACGTTCAGCTCGGCATCTTCTGGATCGCGACGGCGTGGCTCGGTGCCGGTCTCGCGATCGCACCATCGATCGGGCACGAGCCACGGCATCAAAAGCTGCTCGTCAACGTGCTGTTTTTTGCGCTCGTCCTGGTCGTCGGGGGCTCTCTCGCCGGCCAGGTCCTCGCGATCAACGGCCAGCTCGATGCCTCCGGTGTGTGGTGGTTCGGCCACAGCGGCTACGAGTACATCGACCTGGGGCGCATCTATCAGTACGCCTTGCTCGTGGGGCTCGCCCTCTGGGTGGTGCTCGTTGCACGTGCCCTGTGGCCTGCGCTGAAGCGGCGTGACGTCCAGCGCCCGCTCGTGATCATGCTGTTGATCTCGACCGTCGCGATCGGCGGGTTTTACTTTGCTGCACTCGGCGCCGGCCGTCACACCAACCTCGCGATCGCCGAGTACTGGCGCTGGTGGGTTGTTCACCTGTGGGTCGAAGGTTTCTTCGAAGTTTTTGCGACCGTGATCATCGCGTTCCTGTTCGCGCGACTCGGCCTTGTCCGTCACGCGGCTGCCGGTCGTGCGTCGGTGCTCGCGGCGGCGATCTTTCTCGCCGGCGGCGTGATCGGCACGCTGCATCACCTCTACTTCAGCGGTACCCCAACGGTCGCACTCGCACTTGGCTCCGTGTTCAGCGCGCTCGAGGTCGTTCCTCTGTCCTTGATGGGCTACGAGGCATGGGACCACATCCGGGTCTCCCGTTCCGCGTCGTGGGTACGGGACTACCGCTGGCCGATCCTGTTTTTTGTCGCCGTCGCGTTC
>JAYVWH010000161.1:0-2256 GCA_043786265.1 Kofleriaceae bacterium
GCGTGGCGGTGCCCGGTGGCATCCCGGTCGTGCCGGAGGTCACCGCGAACAACCCCGATCCGGAACCGTCCAACGTCTTCTTCTCCGAACCGTTCGAGCTCGTCGGGGGCAAGAACATCGAGCTCGGCTTTCATGCGGCGCTGTCGAACAACTGGGCCTATGTCGTCGCGTCCGTCGTCAACACGGCGAGCGGCGACGTGTACAGCGTCGATGCGAGCATGGAGGCCTACTCCGGCGTCGACGATGGTGAGTCATGGTCCGAGGGCAACCCGGCCGCGCGCGAAGTGGTCGGCCCCGTTGCGCCAGGTGCGTACGTGTTGCGGCTCGAGATGCAGCAGGGTGGAACGATGGACGTCCCGCTCAACGTGCGCGTGCGCCAGGGCGTGTTCCGCGGTAAGTACCTCGGCTGGGCACTTGTCGCACTTGGCATCCCGTTCTTGTTCTTCGGCATCTACTCGTACTCGTTCGAGCGCCGGCGCTGGACGAACAGCAGCGACGGGCCGTCCGGCGCACCGAAGACGGCGCTGACGATCGTGATCGCGGGCATCGTCGTGCTGCTCGGCGGTATCGTGCTGATCCTCAAAGCTTTCGCGGAGTCCTCGAGCGATGACTGAAACCATCAAGCCTGCTGACAAGCGACCGCCAGATCGGCCGCCGATGCCGCGGGTCGGGCGCTCGTGGCTTACGATCGTCGTCGTGGCGATCGCAGTGGTGATCCTCGGCGGCTACACGGCGGTTGCGGTCACGCAGCGCGAGCTGACGTCCGCCGACAAAGATGAGATTCCGGGCAGCGTGCGGTCGTCACCTGGCGGCTACCGCTCCTATAGCTTCTGGCACAGCGGTTACCACGGAGGTAAATGATGAAGCTCGATAACCTGGGCGAAGCGGTCGCGTCGTCGGCGGTGTTTGCCGGCATTGGTCTGGTCGTGTTCGGGATCTGCTTCTGGATCATGAACAAATTGGCTCCGTTCTCTCTCAAGAAAGAGATCGAAGAGGACCAGAACACCGCGTTGGCCATCATCATGGCCGGAGTGATCATCGGTGTCAGCCTCATCATCTCCAGCGCCGTCGCCGGAAACTGACAGCGCGAGGGCGCCGGTCCGCGCGGGCGCGTTGTATCTCAACGTGTTCGTGGTCGCGATCTGTGGCCTCGTGTACGAGCTGCTCGCCGGCACGATGGGCAGCTACCTGCTCGGCGACTCGGTCACGCAGTTTTCGCTCGTCATCGGTCTCTACCTGTCGGCGATGGGCGTCGGCGCCTGGCTGTCGCGGCGTCTCGAGACCGAGCTCGCCCGGCGGTTCGTCGAGATCGAGCTCGCGGTAGCAGTCGTCGGCGGCCTGTCCGCGCCGGTGCTGTTCATGGCGTTTGGGTCGCTCGCGCACTTCCAGGTCGTACTCCTCTCGTTTGTGTTCGCGATCGGCGTGCTCGTCGGTCTCGAGCTGCCTTTGTTGATGCGACTGCTCGAGGGACAGCTCGAGCTCAAGGACATCGTCTCGCGCGTCCTGACGTTCGATTACATCGGCGCGCTCGCAGCAGCGCTGATGTTCCCGCTCGTGCTCGTGCCGCACATCGGCCTCGTGCGCAGCTCGCTGCTGATGGGCTGCGCGAACGCGATGGTTGCCTTGTGGGGGACGTGGCTGCTCGCGCCACGCATCGGTAAGGACAAGGTCGTCGGCGTGCGGATCCGCGCGATGCTCGTGCTCGTGGTCCTTATCATCGGCGTCGCGATGGCGGATCTGTTCACGAGCTGGGCCGAAGACGAAATGTACGTGGACCCGATCGTCTACACGAAGACCACCCCGTACCAGCGCATCGTGATCACGCAGGGCAGGGCGGGGTTCCAGCTGTTTCTCAACGGCAACTTGCAGTTCTCGTCGGCGGACGAGTACCGCTATCACGAGTCGCTCGTTCACCCCGCGATGCAGGCCGCGGACGGGCCTCCGAAGCGCGTGCTGATCCTCGGCGGGGGCGATGGCCTCGCGATGCGCGAGGTGCTGGCGCATCCGTCGGTCGAGGCCGCGACATTGGTCGATCTCGATCCCGCGATGACGACATTGGCGCAGAAGTTTCCGCTGCTGGCATCGCTCAACCGGTTCTCGTTCTCCGACCGCCGGGTCACGCTCGTCAACGACGACGCGATCGTCTGGCTCGATGAACACCCGGGGACCTGGGACGTGATCATCGTCGATTTTCCCGATCCCAATACGTTCGCGCTCGGCAAGCTGTACACCAAGGCGTTCTACCGGCGCGTCCTC